>NZ_JBHWHH010000139.1:0-19234 GCF_042732555.1 Nocardia sp. NPDC059764 | reverse complement strand
CTCAGGGGCTTCGCCCCCGAACCCCGACCGAGAAGAATTCTCGGGGCAATTCCCGTTCAACGGGATTCGCGCCTCGAACGAAAGTTCGGGCGCGGCTTTTCAGCTCACGCCCGAACTTATGCGTCGAAGTTGATATTTCAGCGCGCGGAGCGCCGGCCGAGCGGAACTCGCAGCACCGCGTCGGTTCCGACATCGGCTCCGGGGTGAAGTCCGATCGAGCCGCCCAATTCCGCCGTGACCAGTGTGCGGACGATTTGCAGGCCCAACCGGTCGGAGGCCTCCAGGCTGAATCCGTCGGGCAGGCCGCGGCCGTCGTCGCTGATGATGACGTCGAGCCAGCGCGCCGAACGCTCGGAACGGATTGTGACCGTACCGTTCTCACCCGCGTCGAAGGCGTGCTCGATGGCGTTCTGCACCAGCTCGGTCAGCACCATGACCAGCGGGGTGGCGCGTTCGGCGGAGAAGACGCCCAGGGATCCGGCGCGGCGGACCTTGATGCGGGCGGTGTGCACGGTCGCCACATCGGCCATGATCGGCAGCAGGCGGTCCACCACCTCGTCCAGATCGACCTCTTCGTCAACCGACATCGACAACATTTCGTGCACGGACGCGATGGAGGTGACCCGGCGGACCGATTCGGTCAGCGCCAGGCGGGCCTCCTCGTTCTCGGTGCGGCGGGCCTGCAGACGCAGCAGCGCGGCCACCGTCTGCAGGTTGTTCTTCACCCGGTGGTGGATCTCGCGGATGGTGGCGTCCTTGGACAGCAGCGCGCGGTCGCGGCGCTTCACCTCGGTCACGTCGCGGACCAGCACGGCGGCGCCGCCGAGCTCACCGTGCGGGCGCAGCACCAGGGTGCGCAGCAGGACGGTGGCGCCGCGCGCCTCGACTTCCATTCGGCGCCCGCCCTTTCCGGCCAGGGCCGCCTGGATGTCGCCGACCACCTCCTGCGCGTCGAACGGGTCGGTGATGAGCGAGCGGGTGGTCAGCGCCAGATCCTGGCCGACCAGATCGTTCTGCAGACCCATGCGGTGATACGCCGACAGCGCGTTGGGGCTGGCGTAGACGACGGTGCCCTCGGTGTCGAGGCGGATGAAACCGTCGCCCGCGCGCGGGCTGGAATGCGAGCCGGTGCGGTCCTCGAGCGCCGGCCAGGTGCCGTCGGCGACCATCTGGCACAGGTCGTCGGCACAGGACATGTAGGCGATCTCGAGACTGGACCGCATCTTGCGGCGCTGGGTGTCGGTATCGCGGCCGAGGACGGCGATGATGTCGTCGCCGACCCGCACCGGAATGGCCTCGCGCATGGCGTGCACGGGATGCGGGTGATAGACCCCGGTCAGGGCGGTGTCGGCCTCGAAGCGCTGGATATCGCAGTTCAGCAGGGCCTCGAACACATGCGGATTCGCCTCTTTTGTGGCGTAGCCGCCGACCAGGTCCTCCGGGTGCACGGTGGGGGCGGTGGTGGGGCGGCACTGCGCCACGCAGACCACCTCCGCGCCCTCGGTCACCGGTCCGGTGCCGACCCACAGCAGCAGATCCGCGAAGGACAGATCCGCCAGCAGCTGCCAATCCCCCACCACCCGCTGCAAATGGTCGACGGCCGCGCCCGGTAGATCGGTGTGCTCGGCCAGTAGCTCACTCAGGGTCGACATTCACCCACACTCCTCTGTTCCCACGTCGGGTGTATGTTCCCACGCGACACGGCAAGGATGCGTCAGGAGCGGGAGGGGCTCGTGCTCAGGAGATGACGGCGATCAGGTCGCCGGGCTGCAGGACGTCGCCGGGCTTGACGTTGATCGAGGCCACGGTGCCGGGTCCCTCGACGATGACCGGGATCTCCATCTTCATCGACTCGAGCATGACCACGGGGTCGTCGGCCTTCACTTCGTCGCCGACGGAGACCAGGATCTCCTGCACGGTCGACACCATCTCGGCCAGCACTTCCTCAGCCATGAACACCTCTCGCTTTCGAGTGACCTGTAGCCCCTGAAGGTACAGCAGATCACGCGTGAAAGAATGGCGACCGACTGAAGGGAGATTACCTATGGGTAAGCGTGGACGTAAGAAGCGTGGCCGCAAGAAGAATGCCGCCAACCACGGCAAGCGGCCGAACGCCTGAGCTGCTTCGATAAGCTCGAAAACTGCTGAGCGGCACCACTTCCCACAGGGAAGGGTGCCGCTCAGCTGTATCCGGGATGTTCTATTCGGCCGGTTCGATCCGGGTCTCGACCACGGTGTAGCTGGTCCGGATCTCCATGGTCAGACGCTGCCGGAGCGAGTCCGGGGCGCGGTCGCCGCCGCATTTGCGGTTCAGCAGCGACTTGAGCTTCTCCTCCAGGCCGTAGGCCTCGACACACGGCGAACAGCGGTCGATGTGCTCCCGCAGCCGCGCCTTCACGGTCTCGTCGCACTCGTTGTCCAGGAGCAGCCAGACATCGGCGAGCACCGCCGAGCAGTCCAGTTCTTCCATGTCATCGCTCACTGGGTTACCTCCTCGCGCGCCGCATCGCTGCCCGACCGGTTGAATCCACGTTCCCGCGCCACATCCGCGAGCAGGCCCTTGAGCTGCTTGCGGCCCCGGTGCAGGCGGGACATGACAGTACCGATGGGAGTACCCATGATCTCGGCGATTTCCTTGTAGGGGAAGCCCTCCACATCGGCGTAGTACACCGCCATCCGGAACTCCTCCGGCAGCGACTGCAGAGCGGCCTTGATGTCGTCGTCCGGCAGCGCCTCGAGCGCCTCCATCTCCGCGGAGCGCAGGCCCTGGGAGGTGTGCTCGGCGGTGGCGGCGAGCTGCCAGTCGGTGATCTCGTCGGTCGGATACTGCGCGGGCTGGCGCTGCTTCTTCCGGTACGAGTTGATGTAGGTGTTGGTGAGGATGCGGTACAGCCAGGCCCGCAGGTTGGTGCCCTCACGGAAGGACTTGAAGCCCTGGTAGGCCTTGGCGAAGGTCTCCTGCACCAGGTCCTCGGCATCGGCCGGGTTGCGGGTCATGCGCAGGGCCGCGCCGTAGAGCTGGTCCAGCAGCGGCAGCGCGTCGCGTTCGAACCGGGCGGCCAGTTCGGCCGTCGATTCGGAGCTTCTGGCCCCGGATTCGCTCACTTCGTCGTCATAGTCGACCGCTTGGTCGTCACCGGCGTCGATGCTGTCCGCATCGTCATCACGCCGGCGATCGACCATGTCGTCGTCGCTCGTCACGCTAATCCCTTCGATCGCCGTAGCCATTGAATCTACCGCGAACAGGGATTCGGCCCGGAAACCGGTTGGTCGCTCCTCGAGCAGAACGGACACCGACTCCTCCTTGGTCATGGGATCGCGTGCTTCCCGTCCGTGGGCCCGACGGTTGCCGAGAAGCGCGTATCGCATGCAACAGGGTGAACGCTCCGCCTGTTCCCACACTCTGAAATCGGCTTGCGCGCGGTGTCTAGGGTGAGCCGCATGGCCGCTTCTACTCCCGCGATCAAAGCACTGGTACAGGCGAAGGTGGAGCATCGGGTGCACGCGTATGCCCATGACCCGCGCAGTGATTCGTACGGCGCGGAGGCGGTGGACGCGCTGGCGGCCGAGGTCGGGGTGAGCGCCGGGCAGATCTTCAAGACGCTGGTGATCGACCTGGGTTCGGGCGGGCTCGCGGTGGCGGTGCTGCCGGTGCCGACCACGCTGTCGTTGAAGGCGGCGGCCGCGGCGCTGGGCGGCGGCAAGGCGGCGATGGCCGACAAGGCGAAGGCCGAGCGCACGACCGGCTATGTGCTGGGCGGGATTTCGCCGCTGGGGCAGAAGAAGCGACTGCCGACGGTCGTCGATTCCTCGGCGCTGGAGTGGGATCGGGTGCTGTGCAGCGCGGGCAAGCGCGGCCTGGAGATCGAGCTCGCGCCAGCGGATCTGGTGCGGCTGACGGGGGCGGTGACCGCGGCGGTCGCGGTGGCCTGACCTGCCGATTCATGGGCGAATTGCCCGATTCGGCCGTGAGTGGAGACACAACCTCCGGAAATCTCTTGCCAAGGGACAACTATGTCGGAATACTTGCGCCGTACAACTAGTTGCCTTTTACAAGCAATTGCCCGACGCAAGGAGGTGAGACCGACCGTGACCGACGATGACCCGGCGACCAGCACCGATATCGACGACGGCCTTGTCGATGCCATCGCCTACGAGATCGCCCGGCTCACCAAGCTGCGAGATCGCACCAACGCGCAGATCTCGGCCCTCACCGGGGGCGAGATCGAACCGGCCGCGTTCAGCATCCTGTTCCAGCTGATCCACGGCGGCCCGAAACGCTCGGGCGCGCTCGCCGAGGCCCTCTACTCCGACGCCTCGACCATCAGCCGCCAGGTCGCGAGCCTGGTCAAACGCGGGCTCATCGAACGCCGCGCCGACCCCGCCGACGGCCGCGCCAGCGTGCTCGACGTGACCCCCGCCGGACGAACGGTGGCCGCCCAGATCCGGGCCCGCCGCAACGACTCGCTGCGCGACATGCTCACCGACTGGCCCCCCGGCGAACGGGAGGTCTTCTCCCGGCTGCTGCATCGCTTCGTCGACGGCTACGAGGGGACCCGGCAACGCATGCTGGCCGATATCGCGGCTCACAAAGACCTGAAATCCTATTACGAACCCGCGGAGAGCAATTCGTGACAACCCAAGCGACAGTGGCGGAGCCGGAACTCAATTCGGCCGGCTTCACCCACAAGCAGATCCTGGTGATCATGAGCGGCCTGATGATGGGCATGCTGCTGGCCGCCCTCGATCAGACCATCGTGTCGACCTCCATCCGCACCATCGCCGATGAGCTGCAGGGCTATTCGGCGCAAGCGTGGGTCACCACCGCCTACCTGATCACCTCGACGCTGGCCACCCCGCTCTACGGCAAGCTGTCGGACATGTACGGCCGCAAGCCGTTCTACCTCGCCGCCATCACCATCTTCGTGGCCGGGTCGCTGGCCTGTTCCGTCGCGACCTCGATGTACCAGCTGGCCGCCTTCCGGGCCTTCCAGGGCCTGGGCGCGGGCGGTCTGATGTCGCTGGCGCTGACCATCATGGGCGACATCGTGTCCCCGCGGGAACGCGCCCGCTACCAGGGCTACTTCCTGGCCGTGTTCGGCACCTCCAGCGTGGTGGGACCGGTCATCGGCGGTCTGCTCTCGGGCACCGACCAGATCCTGGGCGTCACCGGCTGGCGCTGGGTGTTCCTGGTGAACGTGCCGATCGGCATCATCGCGCTGGCCGTGGTCACCCGCGTGCTCAAGCTGCCCAAGCGCCCCGGCAACAAGGTCGC
Source organism: Nocardia sp. NPDC059764 (assembly GCF_042732555.1). NCBI lineage: Bacteria > Bacillati > Actinomycetota > Actinomycetes > Mycobacteriales > Nocardiaceae > Nocardia > Nocardia sp. NPDC059764. Next base: position 13,959 of record NZ_JBHWHH010000139.1, on the reverse strand, counting down.
CATCGACTGGATGGGCATCTCGGCGCTGGTCGTCGGCCTGGTGCCGCTGCTGGTGATCGCCGAGCAGGGCCGTGAATGGGGTTGGACCAGTGGACATGCCATCATCTGCTACGCCCTCGGCGCGTTCGGCGTGCTGACCTTCATCGCGGTCGAGGCCAAGCAGGGCGACGCCGCGCTGATCCCGCTGCGCATGTTCAAGAACTCCACCTTCGCCCTGGGCGTGCTCATCTCGGTGGTGGTCGGTGCGGCCATGTTCGGCGGCATCACCCTGCTGCCGCAGTACCTACAGGTGGTGCAGGGCGCGAGCCCGACCAAGGCGGGTCTGCTGATGCTGCCGCTGGTGGCGGGCATGATGACCGGCTCGATCCTGGCGGGTCAGCTGATCTCGCGGACCGGACGGTACAAGTTCTTCCCGCCGGTCGGCGCGGGGCTGCTCACCGCGGGCCTGTTCCTGCTGCACCTGGTCTCGGCCGACACCAAGCTGTGGATCGTCATGATCTTCATGGCCATCACCGGCTTCGGCCTGGGCAACCTGATGCAGCCGCTGACCCTGGCGCTGCAGAACGCGTTGCCGCCCAAGGACATGGGCGTGTCCACCGCCGCCGCGACCTTCTTCCGGCAAATCGGCGGCACCCTGGGTGTGGCGGTGTTCCTGTCGGTACTGTTCACCCAGCTCACCCCGAACATCACCACCTCGCTCGAGCACGCTGCGCAGCAGCCCGCCTACGTGCAGGCCATCCAGGACGGCCGGAACAGCGACAACCCGGTCGACAAGCAGGTCGCCAACGGGCTGATCGCCAAGGATCCGGCGGTCGCGAAGCAGGTGCTCAACGACAGCTCGGTCATCCAGAAGCTGGACCCGACCCTGGCGCATCCGTTCAAGGAGGGCTTCGCCGAGTCCATGGACCGGGTGTTCCTGGCGGCCACCGCGGTCGCGCTGATCGCCTTCCTGCTGGTGCTGTTCTGGAAGGAGGTGCCGCTGCGGACCGCGGGCGGCATCCAGGCCCGGGACGAGGCCGCCGAGAAGGCGGATCCCGCGACGGTCTGACCGGCGACAATCGAATCGACGGTGCCCCCGCCGCGGAGACGCGGCGGGGGCACTGTCATTTCACTATCCCGGCGGCTTTCTGTGAGTTACTGGGGAGCGAGCAGTGAGGTTGTTGTGAACGTGTGCAGTCCGCAAGGTCCGTTCGAACCCGAGGATGTGATGCGGTATGTCTCGCAATCGGCGCATTGGCACGGCTGTCGCCACCGGAACACTGATCCTGGCACTGGGCGCGGGCCCGTTGACGGATGTCACCGCGATGGCCGAGCCCCTCCCCGTGCCCGTCGCGCCGCAGGGGCCCAGCTTCCCGGACCCGGGCGCGCCGGGCGGCGGAGCGCAGCCGAAGAAGGACGAGAGGGTGGAGAAGGCCGAGGCGCTCGGCGGCGGCATCATCACGAAGATGATCGACTCGTCGGCCGAAACGCTGAGATGCACACTGAATATCGCTCTGCCGACAGTGAAGTGCAAATAGCGCGTCGAACGTTCACGGGCCGGTCAGATCAGGCTGATCTGACCGGCTTGTTCGTCCACAGCCGCCAACAGGTCGGGTCCGTTGTTCTTCACACTGTTCACCAGGGACGGCACCTCGCGGATCACGATGTCCGAAACCGCCGCGGCGGCGGGCGTTTCCAGCAGTTCCTCGGGCGCCGGGTGATCCGGGTCCAGCCAAGCGGCCCAATGTTCGCGCGGCATGGGCAGCGGCATGCGGTCGTGCACCTTGGTGAGATCGCCGACAGCGTCGGTGGTCAGGATCGTGCAGGACAGCAGCGGCTGCGCGGCGTCACCGAGCTCGCGGTCACGCCAGACCGACCACAGGCCCGCCATATAGAGGCGGCCGCCGTCGGCGCGGGACATGAAGTACGGGCGCTTGACGGCCTTGCCGGCGCCGCCCGCCTCGGTGATCCACTCGTACCAGCCGTCCATCGGCACCAGGCAGCGGCGCTTCTTCACCGCGTCGCGGAAGGAGGCGGTGGTGGCGGCCTTGTCGGCGCGGGCGTTGAAGAGCGGTTTGCCCTTCACCGGGACGCCCGGTTCGGCGCTCTTGGTCCAGGATGGGATCAATCCCCAGCGCATGGCCCGGACGCGCAGGGCGGCCGGGTCCTCGGGGTGGTCGCGGTCGTGGCGTTCGACGACGGTGAGCACCTGGTTGGTGGGGGCCACGTTGTAGTTGGGGTCGAAGCCCTGGTCGCCGGTCTCGTCGATGGCGTCGAGCTCGACGGCCAGCTTCGCGGGATTCGTCGTGGTCGCGTATCTACCGCACATGCCGACCATGCTGCCACCGGTCACCGACACCCACCAGGACCACCGCGCCCGCGAATCGAATCGTCATCGATGTGATGGCAATTGACATCACTTGGACGGTGTGAGACGTTCGTCTCATCACACTCTCATCAAGGGATCGCCGCACAATGACTGCAACCGAAGCCGCCCCGCTCGATCAGGCCGAGACGCTGACTTCCGTCAACCCTGCCACCGGCGAGGCCCTCGCCACCTACCGGATCGATGATGAGGCGGCCGTGCGCGCTGCCGTCGCCAAAGCCCGCAGCGCCGCCGCCACCTGGGGCGCGCTGAGCTACGCCGAGCGCAAGAAGCACGTGCTGCGCTGGGGCAGCAAGCTCGTCGAGAAGTCCGACGAGTTGTGCGAGCTCATCCACGCCGAGAACGGCAAGCCCGTCGACGACGCCTTCCTCGAGCTCATGCTGGCGCTCGAGCACATCAAGTGGGCCGCCTCCAACGCCGCGAAGGTGCTCGGGCCGCGCAAGGTGGCGCCGGGCGCGTTCATGGCCAACTTCGCCGCGCACCTGGAGTACCGCCCGCTGGGCGTGGTCGGCATCATCGGCCCCTGGAACTACCCGGTCTACACCCCCAACGGCTCCATCGCCTACGCGCTGTCCGCGGGCAACTGCGTGGTGTTCAAGCCGAGCGAATTCTCCACCGGCATCGGCAATTTCGTGGCCAAGGCGTTCGCCGAGGCGAACCCGGAACTGCCGGACGGGGTGTTCATCACCGTCAACGGCTACGGGGCCACCGGCGCCGCGCTGGTGAAGTCCGGCGTCGACAAGCTGGCATTCACCGGGTCCACCGCGACCGGTAAGAAGATCATGGCCTCGGCCGCCGAGTCGCTCACCCCGGTGCTGCTGGAGTGCGGCGGCAAGGACGCGGTGATCGTGGCCGCCGACGCCGATATCAAGGCCGCCGCCGACGCCGTCGCCTGGGGCGCCACCGCCAACTCCGGCCAGACCTGCGCGGGCGTCGAGCGCGTGTACGTGGACAAGTCCATCGCCACCGAGTTCGTGGCCGAGGTCAAGCGCATCCTCACCGACATCAAGCCCGGCTCGGACGACAAGGCCTCCTACGGCCCGATGACCATGCCCGGCCAGGTCGACATCGTGCGCCGGCACATCGAGGACGCGCTGAAGAACGGCGGCACCGCGGTGCTCGGCGGGCCGGAGTCCGTCAAGGGCTCCTTCATCGACCCGGTCATCCTGGTCGACGTGGACGAGTCCTCGGAAGCGGTGTGCGAGGAGACCTTCGGCCCGACCGTCACCATCCGCACCGTGAGCGGCGTGGACGAGGCCGTGGAGCTCACCAACAAGAGCAAGTACGGCCTGGGCTCGGCGGTCTACTCCAAGAAGCAGGGCATGGAGATCGCCCGGCGCCTGGAGGTCGGCTGCACCTCGGTGAACTCGGTGCTGTCCTACGCCGCCATCTCCGGCCTGCCCTTCGGCGGCGTCCGCGATTCCGGCATCGGCCGCATCCACGGTGCCCCCGGCCTGCTGGAATTCGCCCGCCCGCACTCGATCGCGGTGCAGCGCTTCACGATTCCGGGCATGGCACTGCTGTCCTACACCCGCACCGACCGCACCATGAAGCTGCTCCGCAAGATCGTGCCCCTGGTGCACGGCCGCGCGAAGTAAGAAGTTCCAACTCTCGGGAGCGGGTCCCACCCGCACATCGGACGCCCGGTCCCGATCGAGCACCTCGACGCCGGTTCCCGCCACGGGGACCGGCGTTGCTCGTGCGCACCGGTCGATCGCCCGAATAACGGCCTGACAGCGGGATAGGGATGTGGGCCCCGCGGGACCCCGGTCATTTGGGAAGATAGGGCGGTGACTTTCTGGCCCGCGCCCCATGTCCGAGTTCCCGTCCACGCTTCCGTGACCCTGCCCGGGTCCAAATCCATCACCAATCGGGCGCTGATCCTCGCCGCACTGGCGGATCGGCCGTCCACCATCACCGGGGCGTTGCGCAGCCGGGACACCGATCTGATGATCGCGGCGCTGCGAGCCATGGGCACCGGCATCGAGGGTGACGGCAGCACGCTGGTGGTCACTCCGCCCGCCGAATTCGGTAGCGCCATGGTCGATTGCGGGCTGGCGGGCACGGTCATGCGGTTTCTGCCGCCGGTGGCGGCGCTGGCGCGCGGCGACGTCGCCTTCGACGGCGACGAGCAGGCGCGGGCGCGGCCGCTGGGCACCATCCTGGACGCGCTGCGGGCGCTGGGCCTCGACATCGACGGCAACCAGCTGCCTTTCGTGGTGCACGGGATGGGGGCGCTGCGCGGCGGGCCGGTCACCATCGACGCCTCGGGTTCCTCGCAGTTCGTGTCGGGGCTGCTGCTGTCGGCGGCGCGGTTCGAGCAGGGCGTCACGGTGAACCACGACGGCGCGGCGCTGCCGTCCATGCCGCACATCGAGATGACCGTGGAGATGCTGCGCCGGGCCGATGTTCGCGTCGACGCCCCCAACGATCCGCGCAAGGCGCAGACCTGGACCGTCGCGCCCGGACCGATCCGCGCGGTGGACTGGGACGTGGAGCCGGACCTGTCCAACGCCACCCCGTTCCTGGCCGCCGCGGCCGTCACCGGCGGCGAGGTGAGCATCCCGCACTGGCCCCGGTTCACCCCCCAGCCCGGCGACGTGATCCGCGAGATCCTGGTCCGGATGGGCGCGGAGGCGCGGATCTTCGACGGCGTGCTCACCGTGCGCGGCCCGGAACGCCTGGCGGGCATCGACATCGACCTGCACGACGTGGGCGAGCTGACCCCGACCGTGGCCGCCCTTGCGGCCCTGGCGGATTCGCCGTCGCGGCTGCGCGGCATCGCGCACCTGCGCGGGCACGAGACCGACCGGCTGGCGGCGCTGGCCACCGAGATCAACCGGCTCGGCGGCAAGGTCACCGAGACCGAGGACGGGCTGGCCATCGTGCCGAACCCGCTCACCGGCGGGCAGTGGCGCTCCTACGCCGACCACCGGATGGCCACCGCGGGCGCGATCATCGGCCTGGTGACCCCGGGCGTGGAGATCGAGGACATCGGCACCACCGCCAAGACGCTGCCGGGATTCGTCGAGTTGTGGGAGAGCATGCTGGCCGGAGCGGACCGCACCGGCGAGCCGGGAGCGGACCACTGAGGCGCCGCGAGTACGACGAGTCCGATGTCCGGGTGCGCCCGGGCAAGGGCTCGCGCCCGCGCACCAAGACCCGGCCGCAGCATCTGGATGCCGAAGCGGCCATGGTGGTTTCGGTGGACCGCGGCCGCTGGGGGTGCGTGCTGGACGGGGATCCGGAGCGCGGCGTGGTCGCCATGCGGGCGCGCGAACTGGGCCGGACCCCGATCGTGGTCGGCGACCAGGTGGATCTGGTCGGCGACCTGTCCGGCAAGCCCGACACCCTGGCCCGCATCGTGCGGGTGTCCGAACGCCGAACGGTGTTGCGCCGCACCGCCGATGACACCGACCCGTTCGAGCGGGTGGTGGTGGCCAATGCCGAGCAGCTGTTCATCGTGGTGGCGCTGGCCGATCCGCCGCCGCGCACCGGGTTCGTGGAGCGGGCCATGGTGGCGGCGTATGTCGGTGGGCTGCAACCGATCCTGTGCCTCACGAAGCACGATCTGGCCGCCGACTCCGAATTCGCCTCGGCCTTCGAGGATCTGGATCTCACCATCGTGTACGCGGGTATCGAGGATCCCCTGGAACCGGTGCTGGAGCTGCTCGACGACAAGCTGACCGCGTTCATCGGGCATTCGGGGGTGGGCAAGTCCACCCTGGTGAACCGGCTCGTCCCCGACGCCGAGCGCGCGGTCGGCGAGGTGTCGGGCGTCGGCAAGGGGCGGCACACCTCGACCCAGTCGGTGGCGCTGCCGTTGCCCGGCGATGGCTGGGTGGCCGACACGCCCGGCGTGCGATCGTTCGGCTTGGCCCACATCACACCCGACGACGTGATCGCCGCCTTCTCGGATCTGGCCGAGGCCATCGAGGACTGCCCGCGCGGCTGCACCCACCTGGGCCCGCCCGCCGATCCGGAATGTGCGCTCGACCTGCTGGAAGGCAAGGAGCAGCGGGTGGCGGCCATCCGCCGTCTGCTGACCGCGCTGAATTCCAACGACCCCTGGTTCCGCGGCAATAGCGAATCCTGAGGCGACACGGGCCGCCACCGGTAGCTGAAGAATCGCCCATTCGATACCTTTTGTGTATAACCGGCACGAAGGGAAGTCATGAGCGAGGAAACTCCGCCGCGCGAGCATGACGACGACGCCGACTCGCGCGAGGACGAGAAGAAGCAACTGCGCCGCGAACACGACGAGGACCGCTCCCCCGCCGACCCGAACGACTGGAATGAGGACTGGGACCGGGCGCGTTGGGCGCCCTAGTGGCGGCCCGGCAACATAATCGGGGACATGGTTTTCGCTGAATGGCAGCGCGGCCCCGGCGCGCCCGCCCGCTGGAATCCGCTCCCCCGGCTGGGGCGGGCACTGGCCCGCCGCCGCACGGTCATGCACGCCGAGCCGCTGGTCTTCGCGCTGGAACGGCTCGCGCGGCGAACCACCAAGGGCCGCAAGGGGATTCTCGACGTGGCGGGTCTGCCCGCGATGGAGCTGACGGTGGCGGGCCGCCGCACCGGGCTGCCGCGCACGGTCAGCCTGCTCTACACACCCGATCTCCTGGACGAGAAGCGGTTCCTGATCGTCTCGTCGAACTGGGGCAAGCCCGAACAGCCGTCCTGGTCGGCCAATCTGCGGCACGCCGAAGCGGCCGAACTGACGGTGCGGGGCGAACGGTTCTCGGTCCGGGTGCGCGAGCTGACCGGCGACGATCGGGACCGGGCTTGGCGGCGGGCGCTGGAATTCTGGCCCGGCTACGCCATGGAGCAGCGGCTGGCGGGGACGCGCCGGTTCCGGCTGTTCGAACTCACCCGCGCCTGAGCGGCGTCACAGCGGCGGACGGGTCAGCCGCATGCCGTTGTCGAAGTCGATGCCGCGCAGCTCGGAACGGCCGGTGAGACCGAGCTTCTCGAGAATCCGCGACATGTGGTGGCCGACGGTGCGCGGGCTGAGGAACAGTTCCGCGCCGATCTCCCGATTGGTGAGACCCTGGGCGGCGAGCCGGGCCACCTGGGACTCCTGCACGGTCAGCGGCGTGTCCGAACCTCCGGCGGGTTTGGTCCCGGTGCCGGTGAGATCGAGTTCGGTGCGGGTGCGCGCGGCCCACGCGGTCGCGCCGATCAGCTCGAAACCGTCCGCGGCGAGGCGCAATTGCTCGGCGGCGGCGCGGCGGCGGCGGACCCGGCGCAGCCACTTGCCGTAGAGCAGCTGGGTGCGGGCGCGCCCGAAACTGCCGTGCCGGGAATCACCGACCGCGACGGCGCGCCGGTAGTAGTGCTCGGCGCGGTCCTCCTCCGCGAGCAGGGCGCGGCAGGCGTAGGCGGCGGCCAGCGCCCAGCGGGCCCGGGACCGCCGCGCCCAGAGCACGATGTGCTCCGAGTGCGCGGCGGCCTCGTCGAAACGACCCACGCGGCACGCCGCTTCGACGAGATCGAGGGTAGCCAGGCGGGCCAGCGTGGGGTGCGCGGCCTCGTGGCCCGGCTGCGACAGCGCGCGCAGCCGGCGGTAGGCGGCCTCGGCGTCACCGGCGGTGAGCGCGTGGAAGCCGTGGTGCCAGTAGGCGCCGCCGGTGAGCAGCGGCACCGCGTGCGGGCGGGACAGCGCCAGCGCGCGCTCCACGCTGTCGGCCACCAGGTCCGCATTGCCGCGCTGGGCGGCCAGCCGGGCCCGCAGGTTCCAGCACTGGGCGAGGATATTGTCGGCGCCCGCACCCGACGCCAGGTCGAACGCCTCCTCGAGGGTGGCCTCCCCGGCCTCCCACCGCCCGGTCGCGAACTGCATGGTGGCCAGCTGCGGCAGCACCCCGACCGCCGCCGCCCGGTCGCCGGAGGCTCGAAGTCCGGCCGCCACCCCCAGATACGGTTCCAGTCCCGCCTCGGCCAGCCCCCACTCCAGCAATTGCGCCGCGGGCGGCAGCAGCTGCGCCGCGAGCATCGGCGACGGCGCCGCCACCACCGCCTCGAGCTGCCCGTCCATCGGCCGGTCGACGCCCTGCCCGAGCACCCACTCGGTCCGCTCCGCCAGCAGCCGCAGTCCCGCGACCAGGTCGGCCCCGCGCGCCGGCCGCGACTCCCCGCCCGCGAATTCCGTAGCGGTGGGGGACGGCGCAGCCGAATCGCGGCCGGACAGAGCCGCATTCGCGCTCCCGACGGTGACCTGCCCCGGCGACGCGGGGCGCACCGCCGATACGGGCGGCACCGGCGAGGACGTGCCCGCGCCGGCGGCGGGGGTTTCCGGGAGGCGGGCGGCGATGGCGTCGGCGTCGCGGAGCAGCAGGGTGTGGGCGCGGGCGGGGTCGCCGGCGACGAGTTCGAGCAGGCCGGGCAGTCCCGCGGCGGCGGTGGTGATGGCGGCCGGGGTGGTGCGGGATTCGGCGAGGGTGAGCAGGCGGCGGGCGGATTCGATATCGCCGCCCTCCCAGGCGAATTGGGCCGCGGCGGCGAGGCGGAGACCGGCGGTGGCCGGATCGGCGGTGATGGCGGCGGCGCGGCGCAGAACGGCGGCCGCGGCGAGAGGGCCGTTGTGGCGCAGGACGCGGGGTGCGCCGTCCGCGAGGGCGCGGGCCAGTTCGGGATCGGGGGTGTCGAGTCCGGCGGCGAGGTGCCAGGCGCGTAGTTCGTCGGCGCCGGAGCCGGGGAGGGCGGCGGCCAGGGCGAGGTGGACGGCGCGGCGCTGGGCGGGCGGGGCGGCGTCGTAGGCCGCGCCGCCGAGCAGGCGGTGCCGCATGTCGACGCGGCCGTCGGTGACGACCAGCAGGCCCGCCTCGAAGGCCCGTTCCCAATCCGCCGGGGCGACACCGAGTTCGGTGGCGGCGGACGCGATCGGGCACAGGGTGCCGCGGTCCTCGGCGGCCGCCACCACCAGCAGCAGGCGGATGCCCGGGTCCAGGGCGGCGAGCCGGTCGGCGAAGGCGGCGCGCAGGCGGGGGCCGAAAGGCGCGGGTCCCCACGCGATTCCGGCGGTGTCCTCGGTGTCGATCGGGAATTCACGCAGGGCCAGCGGGTTTCCGCCGGCCAACTGCAGCATGCGGTTCGCCCGGGGCGCGCCGACACCGCCCGCGCGCCGCGCCAGTAGCCGCCGCGCCTCCGGGTCGGGCAGCGGGGCGATCGGCAGCACCCGCAGCGACTGCCACACCGTGGTGGCGGGGTTGTCCCGCATGGCGACCAGCAGGGCCACCCGAACCCCGCCGAGGCGGCGCAGCGCGAACGTGAGGGCCCGGGCGGTCGCGAGATCCACCGACTCCGCGTCGTCGATGACGAGCAAGACCGGCTGCTCCGCGGCCACCGCCGCCAGCAGGGAGACCACGGCCGCCCCCACCAGGAACCGGTCCGCCGGGCCGGGTCCGCGGCCGAGGGCGGCGGTCAGGGCGCGGGCCTGCGGACCGGGCAGCGCGGGCACGCGATCGGCGAGCGGGCCGAGCAGTTCGCGCAATGCCGCGAAATCCACTCCGTTGTCGGCGGAATTTCCGCGGCAATGCAGAACTCTGAATTCGGTGGCGCGTTGTTCGGCGTCACGCAGTAGCGCGGTTTTCCCGATCCCGGGTTCTCCCCAGAGCAGCATTCCCCCGCCGTGACCGGCGCGCGCCTGGGTCAGGACCCGAGACAGTTCGTTCTGTTCTCGTTCCCTCCCCTGGAGCACCCGGATCTCGCGCACGTCGCAAGGTACCTCGCATTACGAGCAACCGACAAACCCGTAAACGCGATCTTCCCAGCGGCTGAGATCACCGCCGGGATAAGCGATTCCGGACATTTCACAATCGACCGATTGACCGACCGATACGATGACCGATTCTCTTCCGGATCGGGAAGACTAAAATGCGGGCGCGAATACGGAATCCCAATTCGGACATCGCTCCGAAACGCTTTCCATTGCATTCCCAGCGGCGCCCGGGTTAAACATTCCGGCCCGCACCGGGCCGGGCCCACGACACGTTTCGGTCGCACGGCGTGCGGACCCCGCCGGAAATAGTTAGCCTGCGCAGGTGGAAGACCGTGAGCGCAAGGAATTTTCGCCGCTCCTCGACGCAGCCCTCGGCCCGGGAGCACCCGTCACCCCGGAGGTCCGGATCGGGCGCAACGACCCGGACGACGCGCTGCCCGAATGCGTCCGCTGCGGCAGACCCGCGGCATTGCACCTGCGCGCGGTCTGGCTGTCCACCCGCGCTGTGCTGGCCGGGGACACCGACGTGGACAGCGTGATCCAGGTGCACGCCTGCGGCGGCTGCGCGGGCAGTGTGGCCGGCATGATCCTGATCAACTGGGACCCCCGCTACTGGGGCGAGTCGGTCAACCTGGACTGACCGGTCGAAAAGCCACACTCACCGCGAGCCGGAACCGTCAGCGCGGCCGCACGATTCGCATGCCGTTGTCGAAGTCGACATCCACCAGATCGGACCGGCCGCTGAGGCCCAGCTTGCCGAACACCCGCGATAGGTGGTGCCCGACGGTGCGGGGACTGAGGAAGAGTTCGGTCCCGATCTCCCGATTGGTGAGCCCGTGGGCGGCCAGCCGCGCCACCCGCAGCTCCTGCGCGGTCAGCACCGAGGTCTCGCCGTGCGCGGTGACCGGCATCGCCCGGCGACCGGTGAGTTCGAGCTCCTGCCGGGCGCGCAGCACCCACTGGGCCGCACCCATGCCCTCGAACGCCTCGGCGGCCGAACGCAATTGCTCGGCGGCGTCGGCGCGGCGGCGGGCCCGGCGCAGCCACTTGCCGTAGAGCAAGCGGGTGCGCACCTGATTCAGGTCGTGGCGGGTGCGCCGCACGGCCAGCGCGCGCTGGAAGTACCTGTCGGCGCGGTCGTCCGTGCACAGCAGCGCCCGGCAGGTGTAGGCGGCCGAGACCGCCCAGTCGGCGCGGGAGCGCAGCGCCCAGTCCCGGATCTCCTCGTAATACCCGGCGGCCTCGTCGTGGCGGCCCACGCGCACCGCGGCCTCCACCAGATCCACGGCGGCCAGCCGCGCGTAGGTGGGATGCCGGGCGTCGTGGCCCGGCTGGGCCAGGGTGCGCATGCGCAGGTACGCGGTCTCCGGATCGCCGAGGCTGAGGGCGTGGAAGCCCAGGTGCCAGTGCGCCGACGCGATGACCGCGTGCGCGCGCCGCGGCCGGGCCAGCGCCAGCACCTGATCCGCGGCCGCCAGCACCCCGTCCGAATCACCGTGCAGGGCCGCGATTTTCGCGCGCAGCGCCCAGCACTGGGCGAGCACGTTGTCCACACCCCCGGCCCCGGCCAGCTCGAACGCCTCGGCCAGGGTGCGTTCGGCGGCCGGGAAGCGGCCGTTGGCGAATTGCAGGATGGCCAGCTGCGGCAGCAGCGATACGGCGGCGGGTGCGGCACTGCCCCGCAGCGAGGCCGCCGCCTGGGTGTACGGCTCCAGGGCGGTCTCGGCGAGTCCCCACAGCAGCACCAGCGGCGCGGGCGGCAGCGGCCGGATCATAGTGTGGAAGCGGGAGATGCCTTCCCGCACGGTCATTTCCGCGGGGTCCAGGTCGAGCACGCCGTGCCCGGCGACCCAGCGCGCGCGTTCGGCGTCGACCCGCAGGTTGGCGGCGGTCGCCGGGTCCACCAGCTCGGCGTCGCGCAGCAGCAGGCGGCTCGCCCGTTCCGGTTCTCCCGCAACGAATTCCAGCAGTCCGGCCAAGCCCCGGGCGGCCGTCGCGGCCCGTTCGGGGCCCAGGCGGGCGACGGCGCGGTCGAGCAGGCCGTGCGCGGAGGCGATATCGCCGCCGGCCCAAGCGAATCGGCCCGCGGCGGCGAGCCGTTCCCCGGCCCGCTCCGGGTCGGGTGAGATGGCGGCGGCCTGGCGCAGCATGGCGGCCGCGGCCATCGGCCCGTGCGCGGCGCCGGTCGCCTGTTCGGTCAGCGCGGCGGCGAGGTCCTCGTCGGGGCGGCCCGCGGCGAGGGCGCGGTGCCAGGCGCTCAGGTCGTGATCGCCGGTCCCGGTCAGCGCGTCCGCGACGGCCGACTGGGCGGCCCTGGTCTCGGCCACGGTCGCGGCCGCGTGCACGGCGGCGCACAGCAGGGCGTGGGTGCGTTCGACGCGGCCGTCGCTGATGGTGAGCAGCCCGGCGGCCGCGACGTACTCCCAGGCCTGGGCGTCCACGCCGAGGGCGGCCGCGGCGGTGGTGACGATGCCCGGCACGCCGCGGGTCTCGGTGGCGGCCACGGTCAGCAGGGTCCGGACGGTGGCGGGCAGGGCGGCGACGCGTTCGCCGAACGCGGTGCGCACACCGGGGCCCAGAGCCATGGGTTCGGGGGCGGTGCCCGCGAGATCGCCGACGACACCGGGCAATTCGAGCAGCGCGAGGGGGTTGCCGTCGGCCACGGAGAGAATCCGCCCCAGGCGCAGCGCGCCGAGCGGGCCGTACCGGTCGGCGAGCAGGCGGCGGGCCTCGGCGTCGGGCAGGCCGGTGACCCGCAGCGCGGGCAGGTCCCGCCACAGCGTGTCGGCGGGGTCGTCGCGCAATGCCGCCAGCAGTGCGACGGGGGCGGCGGTGAGGCGGCGGATGGCGAAGACGATGGCCCGCGCCGATTCCGGGTCGACCAGTCGGGCCTCGTCCACGATCAGCAGCAGCGGCTGCTCGTCGGCGAGTTCGGCGAGCAGCCGCACCAGCGCGGCCCCGACCAGGAACGGGTCGGCGGGACCGGCGTCGAGGCCGAGCACCACGCCCAGGGCGCGGGCCTGGGCGGGCGGCAGCAGCGGCAGCCGGTCGGCGACCGGCAGCAGCAGTTCGTGCAGGGCCGCGTGGTCCAGGCCGGATTCGGCGCGGATGCCCTGGCAGCGCAGCACCCGGAAGTCCGCGGCCTGGTCGAGCGCGGCGCGTAGTAGCGCGGTCTTGCCGATCGCTGGATCTCCCGACAGAACCAGCGCCGCACCGCGGCCCGAACGCGCCGCCGCGAGAACGCGATCCACGTGGACGCGTTCTCGTTCCCTCCCGTAGAGCTTCAGGTCCTCCCACACATTCGGGAAATTTAGTCTAGCTAATAGCGTGCAACCAAGACCCTAGCAAGCAACTGGCACAAATTGTCCCGAATGACGCAGATCACAAGATCAATAGGAGCAATTCAATTAACGCGCAACCGGGTTCGCGCGATAGAAATGCCCCTTATTGTCACCGTTGAAGCGAAAAGCACCCGAATGGGATTCGCCGGGCGGCTCGCCGATCAGCGGAAGATGGTCATGTACCAGAGCCCGTCGGCGCCCTGATCGCAGCTCCACCGCCAGCCGTCCTCACCGCGCAGCTGCACGCCACCGGCCTGGAACTGACCATTGTTGCCGTCCGCGGCGCAGCCGTCGAGCGAGGAGTAGCTGCCGTCCACCGTCAGGGTCTCCGCGTGCGCCGTCGCGACGCCCGCCCCGAGGATACCGACGGTCGCGGCGGCGAGTGTGAAAGTCTTGAACATTGTGTGATTCCTTCCTTTTCGATCGCCACCCGGCGACCGATTCGGAAGCAATTCCAGCGCACCGATCATGACCGTTTCATGACCGCGCGAAAACTCTTGGTGCACTGCGGAAAACACCGCGCCCCGGGTGAG
>NZ_JBHWHH010000138.1:0-19350 GCF_042732555.1 Nocardia sp. NPDC059764 | reverse complement strand
ACTTTCGTGTCACCCCTTCGAGTCCCCGCGCAGTGCCGACACGGAGATGACGACGAGCATGGCCGGTAGTAGGAAGAGTTGGAGAATCACCAGGTAGGTCCCCGAGTAATAGAAGAATGCGAGATAAACTCCATACCCGGCGCACAGGCTGCCGCAGGCCGCGTTGGCCAGCCGCCACCACCAGTCCAACCGCGGCGGGATCACCAGGATCCACAGAACGATCCCGCTCACCAGTAGTACTACGACGTACCACGAAAACAGCGGGTGCACACCGAAATCCAGATTCACGAGCTTCCTCCCCCGTCGAGTGGGCCCCATTGTCAACGCAAACCCCCAGGCGGGCAACGGAATAAGATCCCGACGAGCATCCGCCCGCTCCACGCACTTCCGATAGCGTCAGGTTCGATTCCGAATCCCTGAAGGGGGCCCGATGCGGCGCAAACTCGGAGACGCAGCCTGGATCCTCCTGGGCGCGGCCCTGGGCCTCCTGATCGCCCTGATCGCCGCCATCCTCGTCCTACGCGTCATGGCCGAGGGCTCAGCCGACATGAACGGCTTGGCCCCACCGAATCAGAATTCGATTTCGTCCCAGGCGATGTGGATGGGGAATGGGTGGTCGAAGGCGATGGCCGCCGACGTGCCGGAATCCCACTCGCCCGCGACGATGTAGTTGGCGGGCCGCAGCGACGTCACGCCTTCCGGCAGGCTGGCATGTCCGGTTTCCAGACCGTAGGCGCGAATTGTGGAGATCCGCCGCGGGTCTCGGCCGAGGATGACTTCCCAGTACCAGGGGATGCCCGCTCCCGCGTAACGCGCCTTCTTCGCCTCGATATCGCGTTCGGTGTTCGACGGTGACAGCACCTCACCGGCGATGAGCACGGCACTCGCGCGTATGTCCTGGTAGTCCTGCTCGGGGCACCGGTAGACGAGGAAATCCGGCGTGACGAAATCGGACTTCCCGGTCGCGCCGAAGAAGATGTTCGTCTCGGTCGAGGCCCGCCAGCAGTGCTGAGGCTGTGCCGCCATGGTTTCCCGGGCGCATCGTCGCAGCGCATTGCGCAGCTCCACCGAATAGTCCTGATGCTCGGCCGGGCCCCTGCGGACCCACACCACTCGGCCCGCCCACAGCTCGATCTGCCCGGCGATCTCATCGGGCAGCTTCTCGAGTTCCTCCCATGTCATGAACTGCGGAAGGTCGGGTCGCTCGACGGGCGGGGTCGGCATACCGGCCATGCTACCGAGACCCGGCCCCGATCCAACGCGTCGCTCGCCGCTTGTCATGAAACCCCCTGATGGCCACCGTCATACGAGAATTCGGTGCCGTGCGGGTCGCTGGATGGCCGCCTCGGTGCGGGTCAGCGCACCGAATCCGCCAGGGCTGCGCGGGTGGTGAGCCAGGTGCGGGAGCGGCGGAGGGCTCGGCGTTGGAGGGCGGTTTCCTGGAGGAGGGCGAGGGTGCTGCCGTTCGTCTCCTACACCGTGGTCGACGGCAATCTGGTCACCGCCCAGAATCCCGGGTCGGCGAAGGAGACGGCGAAGAAGGTCGCCGCCCTGCTCTGACCAGGTCGGAGTCGCAGCGAAAACCCTTTGACGCCCCGCCGCGGGCACTGTTACCTTCCCGGAGGCCGTGCCAGAGAGCGAGGAGGTGATACCCGTGAACGCAGTATCGACATGGGTGCTCCCCTCAGGAGTCATGGTCGGGCGATAAGCCGCCCGGGAGCGCCGTTTCTGTGCTCTCCCGAAAGGCAAGACCATGCAATTCATTTCAGAGAAGCGCCTCGACGATGACAGCATCCTCGAGCGTGAATTCACTCTCGGCGAGATCCCCGGCATCCTGTGGACGCCCACGACCGTCGCCGCACCGACGCCGCTGATCCTGATCGGGCATTCCGCCGCCGGGCTGCCGACGATGTACCCGAGACTGCTGGGCAGGGCCCGATCCGCCGTGGCGTCGGGCTACGCGGCGGCCGCCCTCGAACTCCCCGGCAGCGGAGTACGACCCCGTTCCGCAGGCGTCGATCAGGCCCGCGCCGATCTGCAGCGGGCGCTGCGGTCCGGTGAACCGGTCACCGACGACATCATCGACCGGCTGGTCCTTCCGCTGGTCGACCAGGCGGTCCCGGAATGGCAGGCCGCCCTGGACGCCCTCCTGGACCGGCCCGAGATCGGCGGCCCGGTCGGGTATTCGGGCGGGGTGATCTCCATCGGCACCCGCCTGGCGGTGGTCGAGCCGCGCATCGCGGCGGCGGTCCTGTTCGCGGGGAGTTTCGTGCCCCGGGCCATCATGGAGGAGGCTCGCCAGGTCACCATTCCGCTGCACGTCCTGTTGCAGTGGGACGACGAGGGGAACGACCGGCAGATGGCCCTTGACCTGTTCGACGCGTTCGGGTCGAAGGAGAAGACGCTGAACGCGAATATGGGCGGGCACACCGGTGTCCCGCAGCATGCGGGGGAAGCGGCGAACCGCTTCTTCGGCCGGCATCTGACGTAGCGGATGGTCGCCGGGCCGGCACCAGCTGTCGGCCCGGCGATGCCGTCAGGCGCGCCCGGATGTCCAGGGTCGCAACTTCTCCGGGTTCCGGATCACCCAGATGCGGGTGATCCGCCCGTCGGCGATGTCGAAGGCGTAGACCGAGACGACGGTGCCGTCGAGCTCGGCGACCAGACCGGGCTGTCCATTGACGGTGCGTTCGATCAGCGTCATCGGAAGCCCTCGTGCGGCGATCTCCATCCAGGCCCGTGCGATCCGCTCGCGCCCGATGATCGGCTCGAGGAAGGCGAGCGCGAGGCCGCCGCCGTCCGCGATGGCGGTCGCGCGCGGGTCGAGCAGCCCGATGAGCGCCTCGATGTCCCTTGTCTCCCAAGCCTTTTTGAAGTCCCGGACCACGTCGGCGCGTTCGCTGCCGGACGGTGCGCGGGAGGTGTCGATGCGGCGTCGGGCGCTGGAGGCGAGCTGGCGGCAGGCGGCGGGGGAGCGGCCCACGATGTCTCCGACTTCGGCGAACGAGTACCGGAACACGTCGTGCAGCACGAAGGCGACCCGTTCGGCGGGCGTCATGGAGTCCAGGACGACGAGGAACGCCATGCTGATCGACTCGTCGAGCGTGACCCGGTCGGCGGGATCGGCGGGGGCGAGCCCGTCCAACCAGTCGGTCCGGCCGGGGACCGGCTCCGGAATCCATTCGCCCACATACCGTTCCCGCCGGGCGCGCGCCGACCCGAGCAGGTCGAGGCAGATCCGGCTGGCGACGGTGGTCATCCACGCCCCGGGCGTCTCGATCTCCTGCCGCTGCGGTTCGGTGAGCGCGTACCAGCGCGCGTAGGTCTCCTGCACCACGTCCTCCGCCTCGGCCAGCGACCCGAGCAGCCGGTAGGCGAGGTTGATCAGCTGGCGGCGTTCGTTCATCACCGCGGGCAGCTGCGGGTCGGTCATGGTCGGCTCCTTCGGTCTGCGTGCCATTACCGATATCGACGATGTAGCGGCAAAGAATGTGAGCGACGGCCTGACATTCCGGACGGCTGCTTCGTCGGTAGGGCAAGCAACGTTCAGTAGAGCAGGAGTTCGGTCATGACCAGAATCGGCATCATCCTCGGCAGTACCCGGCCCAACCGCAAAGGCGCGCAGGTCGCCGACTGGGTCCTGGATCAGGCCTCGACGCGCGGCGACGCCGACTACGACCTGATCGATCTGCGCGACCACCCCCTCCCGCACTTCGACGAGCCCGTCCCTCCCATGTTCGGCCCGTCCGAGAACGAGTCGACCCGCGCGTGGTCCGAACGCATCGCCGCCTGCGACGGGTTCGTCATCGTGACCCCCGAGTACAACGGCGGATACCCCGGCGTCGTGAAGAACGCCCTGGACCATCTGTTCGCCGAATGGAACAACAAGGCGGTCGGATTCGTCTCGTACGGCGTCAACGGCGGCGCCCGCGCCGTGGTGCAACTGCGCGCCGTATGCAGTGCCCTCGGCCTGGCGGATGTCGGCTACCAGGTCGGTATCTCGATCCTCACCGACTTCGAGAACCACACCACTTTCGTCCCGACCGACGCCCACACCGCCGCCCTCGGCAAAACCCTCGACCAGCTCATCGCCTGGACCACCGCCCTCGCACCCCTGCGGTCCACCGAATCCACCCTCATCAACTCCTAGGAGCGAATCGTGAACGCAACCAACAACGTTCAATCCGGCCGCACCGCCTCCGAAGAGGCCGCGATCCGCGACCGAATCGACAGCGTGCTGAAGGCCCTGCGCGCCAGGGACCTCGAATCCATCCGCCACGCCTACACCCCCGACGTCATCTCCTTCGACGTCGAACCCCCACTCCAGCACGTCGGCATAGAAGCCAAACTCGCGAACTGGTCCAAGGTCTTCCAGTTCTTCGATTCCGTGACCTACGAACTCCGCGACCTGACCCTCACCATCGGAACCGACGTCGCCTACGGCCACGCCTTCGCCCGCCTCTCCGGCACAACCAATTCCGGCGACCGAATCCCCGGCATGTGGGTCCGCGTAACCTACGGCCTCCGCAAACTCGACAACACCTGGCTCATCGCCCACGACCAGGTCTCCGTCCCCTACGACGTCACCACCGGCACCAGCGCCATCGACCTCCAACCCGAGTGATTCCACCCCGCTGCGTATCCCGGCCACGACCTCCGGATGCGATGATGGCCGGGATCCGCGGCGCACCGATGAGTTTCGAGCGTGGAGGAGGTCTACTCGGCTATGAGGAAACTGATCTATGGCATCAGCGTGTCCCTGGACGGCTACATCAACGACCGCGACGGCCATATCGACTGGACCGACCCGGACGAGGAACTCCACCAGTTCCACAACGACCGATACCGCGACATCGACATCGCCCTGCACGGCCGCCGCCTCTACGAACTGATGGCGGACTTCTGGCCTCACGTCCCCGAGGACGAAGGCCCGATCATGCGTGAGTTCGGGGAGCTCTGGACCTCCAAGCCCAAGTACGTCTTCTCCCGAACCCTCACCGAGGTCGAGTGGAACAGCACCTTGATCAGTGAGAACGCGGTCGAGGTGGTCCGCAAGCTCAAATCCGAGGGCGACGGCGTCATGGAGGTCGGCGGCGCGAACCTGGCCGCCTCCCTCATCCCGCACGGCCTCATCGACGAATACCAACTGTTCGTCGCACCGATAATCCTCGGCGGCGGCACCCCGATGTTCCCGCCGCTCGACAAGCGCATCCCCCTCGGCTTGGTCGAGACCCGAAACTTCAACACCGTGCTGATGCAGCGCTACGTAGTCGGCGACCAGTAGGGAGTGCGATGCCGATCGATATCCGGGAGTTCATGCGCCGAAACCCGTACCCGGGGAGGGTGATCGGCTTCCGGTCCGAGGGCCGGGGGCGTCTGGAGGGGCTCGTCGTGCTGACCGGCCGCAGCCGGGCGTCGAAGGCTCGGGTGCTCGATCCCACCCGGGACGGCAATGTCGTCGTGCGGGCACGCTCCACGGAGGACGGGCCGCACGACGAGTTGCGGCATTACCCGGCGGTGATCGCCGACCACCACGGGATCGTCATCGCCAACGGCGACCATTCGGTCCCGCTGCACGGCGCACTCGCCGACGGCCGGCTCGACTCCCGAATCGCCGCGACCCGATACGAGCCGGACCCGCCGATCAACACGCCCCGGATATCGGTCGCACTCGAACTCCACACCCAGCGGATCATCGCGTCGATCAACGCGGCCGCCACCGGCGACCGTGACGCGCCGCCGGTGCGTGTTCGCCTCGACACTCAGGCGGGGGACGTGAACAACTGGATCATGTTCTCCACCTACCAGTCCGACGGCGTCACCATCGAGCCGAACCACCAGTTCACCCCGGTCGCGTTCACCACGGCCGATCCCGTCGCCGAGGCGTGGGATGCCGTCGACCCGCGCTATCGGGTCGCGGCGGCGGGGATCACCTTCGACAATGGTGCCGCGGTCGCGCGGGAGGTCAGCGGCCGCGTCGGCTGAGGACACCGGAGAGCCAGCCGACGGCGAAGGTGACCAGCAGGACCAGCCACATGGGGGAGCGAATGGTGAGCAGCAGGAATTCGATGTCGACGCGGTGACGGTTCTCGGCGATGAATATCAGGGCCAGGATGGCCAGGGCGATGGCGAACCATTGCTTCGCCGAAATGCGGGAAAGCATTGATGGTTTGGTGTTTTCGGCCATGACCAGGGCTCCTGGCGGGGTTGTCGCGCCTTCGGGCTCGCCCTCGCGCGAGTGGTCGGTAGGGGACAGCGGTGTGCAGTGGCGATCCTGCCGTCGGCAGGATCCAGGCAACTTTCAGCTATCGATTTGTTGATTCAGGGTAACTGCTCACGTCCGATTCACGCATGTATTTCCCGGATCGATACGACGGCTGATGGCCCCGACCTGCGCAGAATTCTTCCCGGGGCTTTGTCGGCGATCGTCCGCGGTGGACTATCCACGCGGTCCAGGTTGTGACGTCTATCCCGTTGTGCCGAACGGCATTTCATGGCGTGCGCCCGTCGAGTCGGCCCGGCCGATGCTGTGACCTGGGATATCGTGGAACGAATCCGCATTCGAGCTCATCCGTTCGACTTTCTCGATTGCGTGAAGTGGCATTTTATGTCTTGTCCGGCAACCCAATAGCGTCGGATTCATGCAGTGGAATCTTCAATCGGCCGAAGAACTCGCGGTTGCCTTGCGCGCCGGAGCGGTGACCTCGGTGGAACTGACCGACGAGGCGATCGCCCGGATCGAACGCGATGACAAGGCGATCAACGCGATCTGTGTACCCGACTTCGATCGTGCGCGGGCCGCCGCGCGCCACGCCGACAGGGCGCGCGCCCGCGGCGAGGACCGGCCGTTGCTCGGCATCCCGGTCACGGTCAAGGAGTCCTACGACATGGCCGGGCTGCCCACGACCTGGGGTATTGCGCAGCACGCGAACTATGTGCCAACCGAGGACGCGGTCCAGGTGTCGCGGTTGAAGGCTGCCGGCGCGGTGGTGCTCGGCAAGACGAATGTGCCGGTGATGCTGCGAGATATCCAGACCTTCAACGACATCTACGGCACCACCAACAATCCGTGGGATCATAGCCGCACGTCGGGCGGGTCGTCCGGCGGTTCGGCGGCTGCCCTGGCGTCCGGGTTCGGCGCACTGTCCATCGGCTCCGACCTCGCCGGTTCGCTGCGCACCCCCGCGCATTTCTGCGGCATCTACGCGCACAAGCCGTCGCTGGGGCTGGCGCCGACCCGCGGCATGGTGCCGCCGCCCACGCCGGCCCTGCCGATCGACCTCGACCTCGCCGTGGTCGGTCCGATGGCCCGCACCGCCCGCGACCTCACCCTCCTGCTCGACGTGATGGCCGGACCGGACCCGCTGACCCACGGCGTCGCCTACGACCTCGCCCTGCCGCCCGCACGCCACCGGCGGCTGGCCGACTTCCGTGTCCTGATCATCGAGGACCATCCGCTCATCCCGACCGGATCGGCGGTACGAGCGGGCGTCAACCGGGTAGCCGACGCCCTCGCCGACGCGGGCGCCCGCGTCGAACGGCACAGTCCGCTGCTGCCCGACCCGACCGAGGCGGCGACGGTCTACATGCAGTTGATGCTGTCGAACGCCGCCACGAGTCTCCCCGCTGACGTGTACGAACAGCTGCGGACCCGCGCCGCCGCCCTGAGCGTGGACGACCGGAGTCTCGACGCCGCGCGGGTGCGCGGCATGGTGCTCAGCCACCGCGACTGGGTCGAGACGAACAACCGCCGCGAACTCCACCGCCAGGGCTGGCGGCGGCTCTTTGCCGAGTTCGATGCCGTGGTGTGCCCGATCACGCCCACTCCCGCGTTCCCGCACGACCACAACGGCAGCCTGGAGAACCGGCACATCGACATCGACGGCGTCGAGTACCCGTACTTCGACCAGCTCGTCTGGGCCGGTATGGCCACCATGCCCGGGCTGCCCGCCACCGCCATACCGACGGGCCGGTCTCCCGAGGGCCTGCCGGTGGGAGTGCAGCTCATCGGCCCGATGTTCGAGGACCGCACCCCGCTGCGGCTGGCCGAACTGCTCGAGGAGAAGATCGGCGGCTTCCAGGCGCCGCACTGAGCGCCGAATCAAACCACGGCCGGAACACCGGCTGACGTCGAACGCGTTGTCGCCGAGCATGATTGTGAGGACCCCGGTCACGTTGAGGCGAGGGGCCGGGTGGAACGGGAGTCTGTGCGTTCCACCCGGCCGTCGAACCACGATGTCTGCCCGATAGTGGTCGAGTGGGCATCGTGTCCGGAGCTGTGCGGTAATCAGCTCCGGCAGGCGAGGTGAAACGGTCGCGACGGAGTAACCGAACCCGAGCGGTTCCGCGCTCCCCAATCAGCCCCACCTTCGTCGAACCATAGTCATCGACGAGATCCGAGCAGGTTGATTCCCTGATCGCTGACACGAATCGAGAGCGCGTCGGCACGATAAGTCATAGATAGCTACAAAGAAGCTGTGCCGGGCTCGGGGCGCATCCGCCATCCGCCGCAATGTGATTGTCGGTACCCGCCCCCACGCCGTCACCGTATGGACCGCGTTGGAGATCGGCGCACCGGCCAGAATCGCCCAGCGCACAACCACTCTGACCAGGCCGTGACGGACGCTGTCGGAGCGAGCCTGGCTGGTGTCGATACCAGCCAGGGCCGAAAGGGCTCTCAGCCATCCGATCGCACGGTGCTAGCGTTGGCGTCGAGGAGCGTGCTTGACCTGCATTCACTGTGTGAAACAAGACAGGCAAGGAGTGCTGTGGTGACTGACTCGAACGATCCGATGGCGACGGTGCGCCGCTACGTCGACGCGTTCAACAAGGGTGACGAGAAGGCGATGGTCGCGGCCTGCGCCGATCCGATGCAGATTCTGGACGGGATGTCGCCGCACGTGTGGCAGGGCCCGACAGCCGCGGCGGACTGGTGGCGGGACGCGCTCGCGGAAGGCGAGCACCTCGGTGTTTCCGACTACCACATCGAACTCGGTGAACCCCGTCATGTCGATGTCACCGACACCACCGGATACGTCGTCGTCCCGGTGACCTTCGGCTACAACGTTCGGGGCGAGCCGGTCACGCAAACCGGCGCTGTCTTCACCCTGGCATTGCGCAAGGTGGAAACCGACTGGCTCCTGACAGCCTGGGCCTGGGCCAAAGGCCAAGCACAACAACCCCACTGACGCTGCTCGGCGGGGATACCCCGGTCGGCTGGTCCGTGGCTGTCGGTGCGCATCCTTATGGTTGGGCGTATGACCGACATCGGGCCCCTAGCCGCCTCCACCCGGGCCACCTTCGGCTCCCCCGGTGTGCACGCGGTCGTTCGGCGGGGTCGCACCGTGCACGCAGTCAGCCTCGGCCAATGGGTCGCGGGGGAGGAAGTGCCGGAACTGTTGTGCCACACCGGGATCTCCGGGTGGGACCCCACCGCGTTGGAGCCGACTCGTGCGGACGTCACCTGCGCGCGGTGTCTGCGCCGCCTCGGCGGGATCGCTCCCTCGCGGCAGATCCCGTTGTTCGGCGAGGAGTCCTGGGGCGGGTAGTTCACCGCTCACGAGATGGGTCGCGGGTGCGGCGATGAATTTCGGGGGGACGCGGCGTCGAATCCTGTGGGTAGACCTAGAGACAGGAGTTCGGGATGACGAGGCCGTTTCGATTCGGGGTGGTGGCGCCGCTCAGGAGTGATGTCAAGGCTTGGCGGGAGCAGGCGAGGCGGGTCGCGGCGAATGGGTATTCGACGCTGCTGATGCCGGACTTTCCGCAGATGCAGCCGGCGCCCGCGCCGATGTTGGCGACGGTGGCGGCGGAGACCGATGTGCGGGTGGGGACCTGGGTATACGCATCGCCGTTGCGGCCCGCGTGGTTGACGGCGTGGGAGGCGCATTCGCTGTCGATCGTGACCGAGGGGCGGTTCGAGATGGGGATCGGCGTGGGGCGGCCGGGGATCGCGGAGGAGTTGGCGGGGAAGGGGGTCGACGGGGTGCCGCCACCCGGGCAGCGGCTGGGGGAGATGCGGGAGGCCGTGCGGATGCTGCGGGAACTGGATGGAACCGAGCGGCGCACGCCGGTGGCGATGGCCGTGTACGGGCCGAAGGCTCGGGCGCTGGCGGCGGAGATGGCGGACACGGTCACCTTCGCGCTGGGCGATCAGCCTCGCGCGGAGGTCGCGAAGCTGGCACAGGAGTTCCGCACCCCCGACGGACCCGAACTGGCGCTGGCCGTGCCGGTGGTCGGGGACACGGTCGCGCCGCATATGGCGCCGCCCTCCACCGACACCGCCGCGCTGCATGCGGCCGACGCGATGGCCGCGCTGCCGGATGATCCGGCCGCAGCGATCGACGAGATCCAGCGGCGGCGCGAGGAGATCGGGTTCTCCTACTTCGTGTTCGGCGCCCACGTCGCGGACAAGTTCGCTCCGGTCGTGGCCGCGCTGGCGGGGCGTTAGACGGGGCGCGGCCGATCCCCGGCGGGCCAGATGTTCCAGGCGGGGCCGCAGCCGCGCACCATCCGCTGGACGGCGGATTCATAGTGCCGCTTGGCATTACAGTCGTCGGCGCACGCCCGGTGGCGATCGAGCCCGGCCTTCGCCTCGACGAGAGTCGCCGGAGGGAGACGGGGTGCGCGGTGGCGGTCACCGGTCGCGCGGGACACGATTCGACTCCGTTCGGGTGGCGGGGAACTGAATGACTTTGGCGGACTGCCGCCGCTCGGACGCGACTCGGATGATCTGACTCGCCGCCATCTTCCGCTCACACAGCGCCGTGAGGCAGTCACGATGCAGGACAATCGATTCCATGGCTTCCGCGGAGTTCATCGTCGGCTCGTCGTCGCCGACGTCGCAGTCCTCCAATCGGTCGTAGGAGTCCACGGCGAATTCACCTCCCGCCGCGAGCGCATTCCTTTCCGCCCCCGGCGGTGACGGCCGCGAGGCCTATTTCCATACCGACCGGAATTTCTCAAATCCTCGATGAGGCAGAAGATGAGGACGATCGCTGCGGAGACGGTCAAGGACATCAAAACCCAAGCATCCCAAGGCATTACGGCTCCCAGTTGCTTCCGGTGAATGTTCGGTACGTCAAGGATGCACCCAAAATGATTGCGGCGATACGTGCATGGACAACGTTGCGCCGAATAAAATAGAAGTGCGATCCGCACGTGTGCGTAAGGAACATTCCCCAGATAGCGAGGCTAACAAAATGGCCGGTTTGACGGTCTCTCGCATGGATTTCGGCAATTTCATGAAGTCGGTGCGATCCAAGGCTCCTCGGACAGCCCTGTCGGCTGCGGCGGCACATCTCGAGGTCACCAGGTTCGTTCTGATGCGGATGGAGGAGGGCTCCCCGACAAAAATCACGAAGCCCCAGGTCAAGGATCTGCTCGAGTACTATCGGGCGGCACCGGCGGACCGGGCCGAGGCGCTCAGGCTGCTGGACGAGGTCCGCGCCCAGGACAGCGCCG
The DNA here is from genome assembly GCF_042732555.1 of Nocardia sp. NPDC059764. Classification (NCBI taxonomy): domain Bacteria; kingdom Bacillati; phylum Actinomycetota; class Actinomycetes; order Mycobacteriales; family Nocardiaceae; genus Nocardia; species Nocardia sp. NPDC059764. Next base: position 7,887 of record NZ_JBHWHH010000138.1, on the reverse strand, counting down.
CCAAAGCGCAAGGGAATTCGAAGGGCTTCTGGAAGGCCTACACCGATCAGGTGGCACCGAACTTCGAGAAGTTCCTCCGGCTCGAGGGCGTGGCGGATGTGGTCATCGTGCATCAGCCGGTGATCGTCCCGGGCATCTTGCAGTCACCCAACTATCGGCGGGCGATCATCCACATCACCGAACCCAGCCTGTCCGCGGTGGACACCGAACGGCGAATCGAACTGACCGCGAAACGGCAAGCCCGCTTGAATGAATCCGGATTCCGGTTGGAAGCGTTCATCTCCGAGGCGGTCCTGCGGAACCGGCCAGGATCTCCGGAGATCATGGTGGAGCAGATGCGTTGGCTCGCGGACGCCAGTACCCGTGACAACGTCGAGCTTCGATTGATTCCGTTCGCGGTCGGTCCGCACCCGGGGCTGATCATGCAGGCCTTCATGTTGCTCGAAATCCCCAAGGGCACAAGCGGTATGGCGTTGCCGCCGGTGGTATTCGCCGAAGGAGCCATTGGCAGCGTCTTCCACGAACACGACGAGGAGGTCAACGAATATCGGAGGGCGATCGACGGTCTGCGAGCGGTAGCGTTGTCGCCACATGACACCAGGGATCTGGTGGTCCGAACCGCAAAGGAGTACGCGGCATGAACAAGCCGGTCATGGGCGAATGGTACAAATCGAGCTTCTCCGATTCCGGCAAGCAGTGTGTCGAAGTTCGGCACGACGCAGCGGTCACGCTGGTGCGCGATACGAAGGACGGCGGCCTCGGGCCGATCCTGGAGTTTCCCGCGGCCGTGTGGTCCGACTTCATCGACAGCGGCATCTGGAGTCGCTGACAATCTCGGCGAACGGCGAAGCCCCCGTGCGGATTTCCCGACGGGGGCTTCGTGGCCTCGAGCTGACCTCCCACCAGGCGGTCAGGCGGATTCATCGAGCAGGTGTGCGTCGCCCGCCGACACCTCCGGCCCACCGTCACGGCTTCTCGGCGGGTACAGTCTCGTCCTGCTCGGCTGAGGTGGCCGTGTGTGCAGGCGTTGACGGGGGAAGTGTGCGGACGAAGTTGATCGGCGTGATCGTGGCTGGTCTCGCGGCCGGTGTGGTCAGTGGGTGCTCGGACTCGGACAGTTCGCCGACGGGAATGTTCGACCCGTGCAAGGAAATCCGGAAGAGCGCTCTTCGCAGCGCGGGATACGACCCGGAAACCAAGAAGGACGTACCGACGATCGGCGACTATTCGGTGAAGTGCCGCTTCACCTCGTTCAGCGGTCATGAGACCTTGTCTCTCGAACACCCCAGCGCAGCTGCTCCCATCCGAACCTATGAGGGATACCTGGCCTCAGCCCAGTCCGCGGTCCAGAGCCCGGGCGGGCAGGCGCCGACCGTCACCAAGATCAACGGCCGTGACGCGTTCTACGGGCCGCAAACCATACTGGGATGCACAGTCAGCCTCCGCACCGCCACCGGCGTCATGAGCATCGAGGTCTCATACGCCGACGGAAACACCTGCGTCAGCGCACAGAACGCCGCAACCATCCTCGAACCCGCCATCGGCGGCCGCTGACCTGCTGTTCGGCGCTTCGCCGCGGACATCATCGAACGCGGAATCCCCGCACTGTCGCTACCGGGTCGTGGCGATCGGTCGCGGTAACGTCGGGCCGACGACCATGAAGACTGATGTCGGCAACCTTCTCCCGTCGATCAGGAGCAGAGTATGGGTACGAGTGGGCACACCGGCGAGATCGACTTCTCCTTCACCATCGACCCCGGCCCGGAGCAGGTGACTCTCTCGCCGGGCGGGGCGTCGGCGCGCGTGGGTGTGCGGGTGACGCCCGTCGGACAGCCGGGGGCCGGGCAGGTCCGCGTCGTCGTCGGGGTCGACCCCGATTCGGGACTGACCTTCCCCCGCAACAGCCTGACGGTCGACAGCACCGACTATCCCGCGGGCGCGGACGCTCGCGACGATGTGCTGTCCTTCGACGCCGTCACCATCGACTCCGACGCGACGCCCGAACTGTCCGTCGAGGTGACGGCCGGCGAGCAGACACCGCCGGAACCCACCGCGGTCTTGTTCGCGGTGGGCTCGGCCTCCTGCTCGGTGCCCGTCATCATCGCGGGCGACGACTAGGTTCGGCTCAGTTGTAGGACTTGGCGACCCCGTCGAGGAGGTGTTCGAGGGTGTCGTAGTCGGGCGGACCGACCTGGTTCACCAGGTTCGGGTCGACCGGGACCTGGTGGGCGGCGGTGGCTTTCGTGAACAGGCTCACGTCGGTCGGCCGGAAGCCGTGGTCGGCGGCCAGGCGCTGCAGATCGGGGTCGGTGGTGAGGAGCTTACCGAGCCGGTCGCCCTTGTCGTTGAACGGGACGACGGTGTGCTGGGACATCACCGTGGGCTTGGGGTACATCAGCACCATGTCGGGCTTGAGCTGGTTGTGCACCGCGGCGTCGACGTACTGGGCCTCGTAGATCCAGGCCATCGGGACCGTACCCATGCCATTGGCCAGGTAGTCCTTGAACGGCCCGTCACTGGAGGACTCGGTGTAGCCCTGACGGGTGAACAGCCGCGAAACCCGGGACACCGCATAGTCTTCGGCCTTCGCGCCGCGCACGATGGTGTTGTCATTGGCCACGTAGGCGGTCACGGCCAGGTACATGGCGGCCGAGTTGGAGGTGCGCGGGTCGGTGGTGGAGACCAGCACGTTCTTGGGCACCGAGTAGGCCGTGTTGCCGTCCAGCTGCGTCCACTGCACCCCCTTCTCGGCCAGCGACAGGTACTTCTCGACGTCGAAAGTCGTTGTCGCGCCGGTCTGCACGATCCCGGCCTGGGTCAGCAGGTCCGCGATCGGCTTGAAGGTGGCGATGGCCATGGGGGAGGAGAACGGCACGTACTTGCCGCTCACCCCGCGCTGGCGCTGGATCCGCTCCGCCGCGGCCGAACTGGACGGAAACGCGAAGTCGTACTTGCCGAGATCCACCGAGGTCGCGATCTGCCGCGACCCCGCGGGCTCGACGTCGACCTCGAGTCCGTGCTTGCCCAGCGCGTCGACGACCTTCGGATCGTCGAAGAACGCCGACTTCTCCGACCCGACGACCCCGCGCACCGTGGTCAGCGCGGGCGCGGCCGTACCGCCGTCCGACGGCGAATCCGATTGCTGCACAGCCAGAATCACGCCGAGTGCGGTGACAGCGGCCACACCGGCTGCCGCGACACCCAGCACCCGCTTGTTCTCGACCAGCCGCGCCGGGACGAACCGGCCGGCGACGGCCGCGAACACACTCGTGGTGTCCGCGCCGTGGCCGTCGGGCGAATCGCTCTCGCCATTCGCCGCGACCGGCTCGGACTTGCTCGAGTCGACCTGGCCCGCGCTGTTCTTGGAACGTTTCGGATCCAGCTCCCGACGCGCAATCCGTTCGACGAGAATCGGAACGAAATCCCGCACCGCATGCCCCTCGAACCGCTTGCGCACCGCACCCACCACGGCCTCGACCCGCTCCGGCGGATGCGCCTCGCCATAGTCGTCGACCAGGCGATTCGTCATCTCGCGTAGGGCCTTCTCCTCCCGCGCAGCGTTCTCTCCCCGCGCAGCACCGACCGCCACGGTATCTCCCTCCGAGCTCGCACCGAATTTCGTTGCACGGCAGGAAAAATGCGAAAAGAGCCGCGCCGCACAGACCCTATCGATCCAGGGTTGTGCCCGGTGATCGAGAACGGAAACGGAAAGTGCGGAGGCGGCGAATTCCCGGTAACCCTGCGGACCGGTTTCCCGGTATCCGATCAGGCCTTACCGGGGAAGGGTGTGGTCACCGGGCTCGCGCCCAGGATGGACTGCCAAGTGGCAAGGCGCACAGCGCATTCGGTGAGCGCGTCGATTCCGGTGCGGCGCACGCCGGGATCGGTGGCGCGTTCCACCACCGCCCGCCAGGAGGCCGCGGCGTCGGATTCCACGGTCACCGCCAGGTGCGCCGCCGGGATCGGATCGTTCACCGGGAACGGCGCGGTGTAGGCGGCGGCCGGTTCGGGAACCGTCGCGCCGTCGGCCCGCAACGCGTCGATGGTGGCGTCGCGCCGGGCCCGGTGCGCGGCGGTGTACTCGGCCACCAGCTTGTCCCGGTCGTGGTTGGCGTAGGCGGCGATCACGCCGTAGGCGTAGACCGCCGCGTACTCGGCGCTCAGGGCATCGATGAGCGCCTGCTGATCGAGGGTGGTCATGCGAGAAGGACTCCTGCGTGGGTGCCGCAGCAGGCGCTGATCGAGGCCAGCAGCCCGGCGCGGAATCCGGAGAGGGCGATGGACAGGTCGGCGGCCGAACGCTGCGAGGCGCTCAGCTGGGTGCGCAGCGACGCCACCGACGTCGGGCGGATGGCGGCGATCGCGGTGGGCGGCGGGGTGCGGCGGCTGGGGGTGGTGCCGTCGCCGTAGACGCCGACGGCGCGGTCGATTTCGGTGCGCAGCGCCTGCGCGTGCGCGGTGCGCTGATCGGCGATGGTCTTCAGCGCGCCCGCCCGATCGGGGGTGGTCGCGATGGCCTCGGTGGCGGTGGCGGCATCGGTGAGCGCCGCGGTCTCCTGCGCCAGCAGCGGATCCGGCGCGGCAGGCTGCTCGTTCTTCGTGCACGCGGCCGACGCGCCCGCGGCGGCCGCCACCAGCAGGCCGCCCCCGGCCAGCCGCAGCACGGAGCGCCGATTCACCGCGGCATCGGACCGGGGCGAGGAAATCGGGGTGGGGGCGGAGCCGGTTCGGTCCGGCTGGACCGTGAGACCGACGACATCGGCCATGAGGCCGCTCTGACTGCTGGGCACGGGTACATGGTGCCAGCCGTCGCGGACAGCTTGCTGCGCGAGGGCGGTCGGATAGGCTGTGATCAGCGACGACGGGCAACCGTCGTGGGCGCGTCGCTCACGACGCGCCAGCGGCACCGCACGGCCGACCATGCCGAACTCAGGCGGGTCGGCTGGTCCTTTACACTCTTTCAGCGCGTTACGCTAGACCTTCGGCCCGGTATTTCGCCGAAGCAGACAACTCAACCCGTGACAACTGAACCAGGAGCCGCCCCATATGCCGATGCCGACCGAGGAAAGGGTGAGCCAGCTAGTTGCTGAGCTCGTCGAACGCCGAGGATTCGACCTCGAAGGCGTCGCGATCTCGGCTGCCGGTCCAGCGAGCAAGGTCAAGGTGACCGTCGACAGCGACGGATCCCCGGACCTGGACGCGGTCGCGGAACTGAGCTCGGAGATCTCGCAGACCCTCGACGACGCCGGTGACTTCGGCGAGACCCCGTATCTGCTGGAGATCACCACCCCCGGCATCGACCGGCCCCTCACCAGCCCGCGGCACTGGCAGCGCGCGCAGGGGCGCAAGGTCAAGATCACCCTGGCTCCCGGCGCCGAATCACCGGAGGAGAAGGGCAAATCCACGTTCGAGGCCAGGGTCGGCGTCCTCACCGACACCGACATCGCCCTGGTCCTCGGCGGCAAGCGGAAGCCACACCGGGTGACGGTGCCGCTCGCCGACATCCACTCGGCCGTCGTACAGGTGGAATTCAATCCGCCCGGCGTGGCCGAGCTGGAGCTCGCGGGGGGAGTAGCGCCGGGCCGTCCCCAGCCGGGCGCCCGGGAGGACAACGAAACCGAAACAACAGAATCCGATTCACTGACCGAAGGGATCGTGGAATGAACATCGAAATCGAAGCCCTGCGCGCGATTGTCGCCGACAAGGGGATCTCGATGGAGACGGTGATCTCCGCGATCGAGTCCGCGCTGCTCACCGCCTACCGGCACACCGAGGGCCACCAGCCCAACGCCCGCATCGACATCAACCAGAAGACCGGTGTCGTGCGCGTCATGGCCCGCGAGGTCGACGCCGACGGCAATGTCATCTCCGAATGGGACGACACCCCCGAGGGCTTCGGCCGCATCGCCGCCACCACCGCCCGCCAGGTGGTGCTGCAGCGGCTGCGCGACGCCGAGAACGAGAAATCCTTCGGCGAGTTCTCCGCCCACGAGGGCGACATCGTCGGCGGCGTGGTGCAGCGCGACGCGCGCATGAACGCCCGCGGCACCGTCGTGGTCCGCATCGGCTCGGAAGCCCATGGCGCCGAGGGTGTCATCCCGCCCGCCGAGCAGGTGCCGGGCGAGACCTACGAGCACGGCGACCGCATCAAGTGCTACGTGGTCGGCGTCTCCCGCGGCCCGCGCGGCCCGCAGATCACCCTCTCGCGCACCCACCCGAACCTGGTGCGCCGCCTGTTCGCGCTCGAGGTCCCCGAGATCGCCGACGGCTCGGTCGAGATCGTGGCCGTGGCCCGCGAGGCCGGGCACCGCTCCAAGATCGCGGTCCGATCGACCGTCCAGGGCGTCAACGCCAAGGGCGCGTGCATCGGCCCGATGGGTCAGCGTGTGCGCAATGTCATGAGCGAGCTGGCGGGCGAGAAGATCGACATCATCGACTACGCCGAGGACCCGGCCGCCTTCGTCGGGAATGCGCTGTCCCCGTCCAAGGTTGTGTCGGTGACGATCGTGGACCCCGACGCCCGCGCCGCGCGCGTGGTGGTCCCCGATTTCCAGCTCTCCCTCGCCATCGGCAAGGAGGGCCAGAACGCCCGCCTGGCGGCCCGCCTCACCGGCTGGCGGATCGACATCCGCTCGGACGCGGCGGCCGACCCGCAGGGCGGCGCGCGTCCCGCGGCGGCGACCGGCGGCTCCGACACGCACCGGAACTGAGGGTCGCGCACGGCCGGGATCGAGGCGCCACCGTGCTCGGTCACGGCCGCCCGGCACCGGGCTGATCTTGCTCGATGGGTCCGGCCCGGTCGGAAATGGATTTGTGAAACAGACCCCTGGGATGACAGCTTGGTAACTTCCAAGGGGTACGGATGCGGAGATCAGGACGTGAGAGCGGTAGAGTGGACGCAGGCTCAGCGCGAGTCTTCGACTTCTCCGCGCGCCGAGCGGGTGCCGGCACGATCAGCACCCGTCCGGACCTGCATCGGATGTCGCAGACGCGAGCTGGCTGTCGATCTGATGCGGGTCGTGGCGCAAGGGTCTGCCGAGAGTGGGCAAACCCTTGTGGTCGTTCCGGATCCGCGGCGCAGACTTCCCGGAAGGGGTGCTTGGTTGCACCCCTCTTCGGTTTGTCTGAGTCAAGCAGTTCGGCGTCGAGCAATCGGCAGAGCACTACGAGTGTCCGGACATCTGGATATCTCAGCCCTGGAGCATTACGTAGAGAACAGGCACGAGCACTCATGAGCACACCGTGAAGTCCCAGAAATGATCGGCCTTCGAAATTAGTCGAGGTCGTGCGGACGCCCCGTTGTAAGCGGGCTGTCACGCTCGGCCTCTGAGTGAGGAGAGCAGTGGCAGGCAAGGCCCGCGTGCACGAGTTGGCAAAAGAACTCGGTGTCACGAGCAAAGAACTACTCGCGCGGCTCAAGGAGCAGGGCGAGTTCGTGAAGTCGGCGAGCTCGACGGTGGAAGCACCTGTCGCGCGCCGGCTGCGGGAGTCGCTCGCACCCAAGAGCGCCCCCTCCGGTGCCGCCAAGCCGGCGGCGCCCAAGCCCAGTGGTGACAGCACCCCGCGTCCGGCCGCCAAGCCGGCCACCCCGGGTGCCGGTCCCCGTCCCGGCCCGCGTCCGACCCCGGCGGCTCCGGCCCCCGCGGCTCCGGCTCCGGCCCCCGCCGCACCGGTGGCTCCGGCCGCCCGTGCCGAATCGCCCGCGACCCCGGCCGCTCCCGCAGCGCGTCCGGCTCCGGGTAGGCCCGGAGAGGCGGCGGCCGTGAAGCCCGCCGCTCGCGAAAACGCTGCTCCGGCAGCCGCTTCCGCGTCTCCGGCTCCGTCCGCTCCGGCTCCGCAGGCCCCGCGTACCGACGCTCCGCGTCCGGGCGCTCCGGCCCCGCGTCC
>NZ_JBHWHH010000137.1:0-19874 GCF_042732555.1 Nocardia sp. NPDC059764 | reverse complement strand
GTCCGCTATCCACCGGACCGAAAGGCGACTCCGCGTGATCACAGTCCTGACCTGCCGTGGCACGGGCGAACCCCACGGGTCCCCGGCGAACATGCTCGCGAACGTGACCAGGCAACTCGATTCCGCGAAGTACGAAATCGGCCCCGATGTCGAGTACCCCGCCGCCATCGGCCCCGCCAACCCGCAACGGAACCTCCTCGGTTGCAGCGAACAACAATCCATCGACCAGGGCGTCGCGGCTCTGGTGAAGGCAATCCATGCCACACCCAATCAAGTTGGCCTCCTGGGCTACAGCCTCGGCGCGGAGGTTGTCACCCGGTTCCTCGAGGCGAAGGGGCGTGGCGAGTATCCGGACTGCGAGCTCGCATGGGCTGCCAACATCGCCAATCCGCTTCGCATGGACGGTGATTCGATCGACCCGAACCCTGTTGGATTCGGGATCGCCGGCCGCCACGACCGCTGGCCGGACGAGTTCCCGATCTGGGAGGTCGCGAATCCCTCGGACTGCATCACTTCGTGCCCAGCCGACTCGCCGCTTCGCACCCTCGCTGACTCGGTATCCGCGTTCGGTGTCGCCGATATGGGCGGCTGGACCTTGGACTTGGCCGACCGCATCCGTAGAAACCGCTGGCAAGCAGTGCAATTCGGCTCCTGGACCAATCCCCTCCGAATCCTGGACCTCTGGTCGAAGGCCGCGGCCTCGATGGAGGGCTACCTACTCGGTGGTGAACACACCACCGCCTATGTCGCCGGCGGCTACTGCGATCGCCTGGCGGCCATCCTCAACCGATATCCCGAGAGGGGGTGAACCCAGTGATCACCATCGCCGAAGACATCATCAAGCTGATCGCCGACCTGATTCCGCTGATCCTGCCGCTGTTCGGCCTGTAACCAGCTCTCGTTATCGACCTGGCCAGCTCGTCAGAAGGAAGAATCATGCGAATCACCAAGGCTCCCGAACCAGCCCTGATCCGATCGGTCCTGGTGGCGGTCACCGGTGTCGTGGCCTACCTGCTCGGCCGCCAGATCAGCACCGACTGGATCGAGGCTGTCCTGACCATCTACGGACTGTTCACGCCCGTGATCGCAGGTGCGGCGATCAGACCGGCCGTGATTCCGGTGGTGCGAGGGGACGGTGCAGGCTGAGATGCAGCAATCCGTCAGTCCAGATCTGGTCCAGGCGGTCGGCGCCGCCATCGCGACCATCATCGCCGCCGTCACCGCCTGGCAGGCGCGCGAGGTAGCGAAGCTCCGCGAACGTGTTGCGGCCCTGGAGGATCAGGCGATCAGCGATCAGCGCCGCTTCCGTGACGCGATCCGTCTGATCCGCGCCCTGCAACGGCACATTGACGAATTGCTCGCGTTCCTCCGCCTCCACGTCCCGGGTCAGGATCCGCCGCAGGCGAACTACAAGATCCCGCCCAACCTAGAAGAAGAACTCTGACGGCAACCGGCCGTCGGATGCCCGCCCCTTCAGCGCGCCCGTCTCCCGCAGATCAACAGTGGTCGCAGACGCCGGTCGCAGCGCAAGGGGCGCAATGGGTCCCGCCCCCGCATGTCCCCCTGTGAGTGGGGGCGGGACCCTCCCACCTCACCGATCCCGCGGCCTCCCAGGGCCCGGTGTCGCTCCATGCCTCCGGAAGGTCCTGATACCCGATGCCCGACAAGGAAATCGTCGAATCCATCCACTTCGGCAACCACCAGCCCCCTTCCGAGTACGTGAAAACCGATACCGGCCAGCTGGTCACCCCCGAGTTCCTCGCCCTCATCCAGCAGTCCCTCTCGGGCAAGCTCTCCGAGACCAGCCAGACCGACGAACTGTCCCCCGAGGTCAAGGCTCTCGCCGAAGAACTCTCCGTCATCCACCTCCCCGAATGGCGCACCGAAGTCGGCCGCAAACTCGCCGAACCCACCGTGACGAGCATCAAACAGGCCGTGCGCGTCGCCGAATACCTCGTAAAGCGCGGCGTCCGCGTCCATCCCGAACTCGAGGAAATCCGCTGGACCCCCACCCCCGGCGGCCAGCCCGGCGTCTTCGACACCGGCATCCACATCACCAAGGACACCGCCGGCAACTGGCCAGCCCCCGACCCCGAGGACTTCTACAACCTGGAAGACATCCAGGTCACCAAGACCGACGAGGGCTTCTGGGTAGCCACCCACCCCCGCGGCCTGGCCTCCGAAGCCCCCACCAAAACCGACGCCTACGCCGCCCTCGTCGACCAGCTCCGCCAGCGCATCACCGATGCCCGCCATTCCCCTGAGGAATAGCCATGGCGATCACATTCACCGGCGCCCCAGAGCCCCCATCTTGGGTCCGAACTCGGGCCGCCGCGTGGAACCGCCTGATCGATTCCATGCCAACAGGTCAGAACACAAGTGCTGACACCGTGACACCGCCACGGGTCTTCAACTATTCGGTCAAGAGTCCCGAGGATGCGGTAGCCAAGTTCAGCCGAATCCGTAATACCGACGATCTGAAACTGACATCGTCCACCGTCCCAGTGAAGGCTTCACCGATCGGTGATCCGGTTACGACAACCCCACCGGCGGCTCCACCAGTTACCACACAACCCAGTGCACCGAATTCTCCCACGGTCGCTGCGCAACCAGGTCCGGTGCCAGCCCCGCCAGCCGAATCGAATCCGGAGGCCGCGGAGCGGGCGGCTGCGCAGGCCAAGAAGGAAAATCAGGCCAACCAGACCCAACCGGGTGTGACGGTGCCGAATCCTGCTGGGAGCAACGGTCCTTCGGCTGGTAGTACCGCGCCAACTGGAGGGAACTCGAACGCGGGCAGTCAGCCGACAGCGACCATGCCGTGGAATGGTTCGCCTCCGCTGGCGGACCCCGTGATTCCAGGAGTGACTGTCGCCCCGCCCAATTCCCCCAAGAACGGGGGATATCCGGACAAGGGTGGCAAAGAGCAACGCTATCCATGGCTGCCCCGCGCCTTAGAAACCGTGTCGAACGGAGACCCTTGGGCGCCACCGGACACGACCGGCAAGAAGGAAGGCGACGACTGGTGGGATGTGCTGCCGAACGGGCAGCTCCGGCACAACATCATCCCACATGGAAACGGCAACCAATCGGTCGATCAGGAGATTTACGGCCCTGACGGCGTCACCCGCAGCCGCGTCGTGTGGAACGGCATCGGCGGGTACCAGCGTTGGACGCTGAACGCGAACGGTTCACATTTCTACGAGGGCAAGGACACCCCGGACGGACTGGTCTATCAGCAGTTGTTCGATCCAGGCGTCTCGCCAGCGGGATTGCCGAGCCAGATCGTATTCCGGATGTCCGACCACAACAGGATCGTTACTCCCTCCTACGACGCGAGCGGCAATCGGGTGGGTACCGATATCGCGATCCCCAACAGCTATGGATTGTACAACAACCAGCATATCGACAACTTCGGCAACGAAACGTACTCAACGACAAAACCGGGTAAGAATGGCGGAGTGGTCAGTGAATTCGCTGGCCAATGGGACAGTCTCGGCAATGGCTGGGCACTCAACGCCTCCGGCAAACCAGGCCGGCGATACTTGGACGGCAACGGCAAAGAGGTCATCGACTACTCAGACCCGCTGACCGGACGTCGTGAGGTGGAGTTCGACGGTGGCGTCAATGTTTTTGACAAGGACAGCAACTGGATCGGTGGAAAAGCCTTTAAGAATGGTGTTCTGGATTGGTCCTGGACACGTGACGGCCAGCTCGATATTAGGCTCGAACGCGACGGACAGGGAAATCTGAAGAAGACCTTTCACGACGCTGCACACGGTACCAGCGGCACCATCGAAGTGCTGCCCACGGGAACCGGAATTCGTGTCAAGTACGTCGGCGGACCCACAGTCGATATCAGCACAAGCGGCGACATCACCAGATTCGTCTTGCCCGCAGACACCCGCAGTCTGGGCGAAAAGATCAGCGCGACGACTTGGAATATCGGCACCGGCATCGCCGGAAAGATCGGTGAGCTCGCCAAGAGCATCGGACAGTCCAGCGGTGCCAACCGCAACATCAACCAGCTCGGCAACCTTCTCGGCTACAACCCGAACCTACCCACCCAACAGATCCAGTTCGGCGGCAAGGGCATCGTCCTCGACCCCATCACCGGAATCGCCCTCGGAATGGCGGTCGGCCTGGGTAAAGGACTCTTCGACGTCAATGTGGCAGATTTCAAGACTGCGGTCGCTACCGGCCAGGCAGCATACGATTTCGCCGCGGGCAAGATCGGTTTCGGCGATGCCGTGGTCCAAGTATGGCAACGAGCCGGATTTGAGAGCATCAACTCTCGTTCGAAACTGCTCCTGAACACCGATCTCGAAGGCGCCAGCGAACACCCGGCTAAAACCTTTGGTGAGGCGTTGTTCGGCGGCTTTCTTCTCTTCGCGCCGACAAAGGGCCTCGGAAAGGGCGGCGGCGCCGGGACTCGAGGCGTCGAAACAGCCGCCCGCACCGCAACCCGCGAAGCCGCCACAACGGCCGCAAAAGACGCAGCCATTCGAACGGCCTCGGCAATCCAAGCCGTCCAAACCTCAGCCGCTGCCACCGCATCCCGCGTCCAAGCCGCGATGACTCGCTCCGCGAATGCGGTGACAAAAGCCGCCTCCCGCAGTGCGGATGCAACCAGCCTCGGCCGTTCCGGATCAGTCGATGCGTCGGCTGTCACCAGAATTCCACAAACCGGCAACCATCCATTAGGCGCTCAAGGTGTAAAACCGGCCGATATTCAGTCGACCGCAACAATTGAGGGTACAACACCTTATCGCTTCCAAGAATGGAAGCAGCAATTCAATAAGTGGTGGAACGAGCCAATCGGCCAATCAGGGAAATGGCTACCCCAACTGAAATTTCCTCGATTAGTTGTCACGACAGACGGCATGATCGTCGTTGTTGGCCGCCAGGAAGGCGATCTGGCCCCTGCAAAGGCAACCGTATACCGGTCTGTCGAGAATTCTTCAGGTCCTCACGGTGCGAACGGTAACCGCGCTGACCTTGGCGGCAAGAAGCCTCCGGATCCTCCCCAAGGACCGGTATCCAGTGCTGGACATGGCTCGACGGACCGGCCAAGCGGAGGTACCTCTAGACCAAGCATCGATGCCGATGAAGCCAAGGCGGGACCGAGCAACGGCGGCGGTGGCAACGGTGGCCACGACACATCTGGTGGAGACCCAGATCGGACGGTATCTTCGTTGGATCCAGATCCCGACCGTAAGGCCCGGGGAGAACCCGAGGTGGATCCACGAGGAAGTACTGAGAAGAAGCGGAATCTTCGTATTCAGGAGGAATCTGCGCATGTTCTGGCTCAGCATGGGTACGACATTCTTCAAAACCCCGGCCCCGTAATCACTTCCACAGGTCGGGTAAAGAATCCTGACTATCTGATCGAAGGAGATTATTTTGACTGTTTAGCTCCGTCGTCAAGCAATATTGATCAGGTCCGTAAGGGCATATCGAAGAAGGTAAGCGGTGAGCAAGCTCGCCGGATTGTCTTGAACTTGGACCAGACAAGGGTTGGTCCTGCGGATGTTGCGGCAATTCTCTACAGGAAACCTGTCGCTGATCTCAAAGAAGTATTGGCCGTCAAAGATGGCCGGATAATACAACTGTATCCGTAGCGGGAGAAGCAATGTCACTTTCGTATCATTTCGACACATCGTTGGGTAACGCTGAGGTATTGGCGAACTATTTTGCCTGCATCCTTGAGTGTCGGGTTGAATCTGCTACGCCGAAGACGGCATATGCGTGTGGTCAATGGAATATATCGGCATTCGACCATCATCGGGAGGTGGACGAGTCAATCAATGAAAGGCTCCAGGCCGACGCCTACACGACACTCGTTTTCGAGCCGAAACCCGGGATTGGGTGGGAAAATGAAGTCGCAGGCGTTGCGAAGATTCTTCAAGGGGTGATTGCATTGCTGCAGGGTGATATGGAATCGTCGGGGTTGTTCGATTTCTATTACTCGGTAATCGTTCTCGAGAAGAAGCGAAATTTGCCATTGGTGGTTGACCCTCGCCTCCTCGACCCCGAAGATCTAAACAATTTGGGCCTCTTTTTCGATGTTCTACAAGGCATTTCCGTCGAATCGCTTGATCAGGAGTGCTGAGGCTGAACTTATGCAGTTGGGAGCGAGCTCGGTTTCGGCGATGAGCCCGTTAGCCGGTGTTCTGGGACGGTGTCGTGAAAGGCTTGTCGAAGAAATGACCGATTCTCATCGCTATCACTACTTTGGACGTCGGGCGCAAGGCGCTGGCCCTGCGTTTGCTCTATATGAAGTTGTTGCCGGGATCGTGGGGTCTGGCGGAGAGTAAATATCGTGCACCCGCCGATGAGGAGTATGCGCTCCTCGACTCAATTCTTTATCGCACATATTTGCTCTGGGAAGAGGGTGCTGCGAAGGATGACACCTCGGTTGAATCCGGAGATTCTCCGAATAATTGAAAGGAGGATGATCGGTGGCTGAGCAGGTTTTGTTCTCTGACATCGAGAATGCCTTGCAAGGGTTTTTGACCGCGAAGCTCTCGGCGGCGTCCGATGCCGCGAGTGTTGTTGTCAGAGTGCCGGATCCGCGCCCAGCGCGGTGGGTTCGGGTATCTCGCAACGATTGGAAGGCTCGGCTGGATGTCGAGGATCGGGAGGGGCACCGGGGTGCGCACTTGATCCTGGATCGTCCGCGAGTCCTGTTCGAGTGCGTCGATGATGCCGGTGGTGCCGCGGAGTTGGCGGCCAAGGTGCGGGGGATCGTGAATTCCGCTGCACCGGGGTACATCGGCACCGTCTGGTGTGACTACGTCGAGGATGTCGGCGAAGAGAACGATACTGACCCGGTGACTGCCGCTCCGCGGTACACGATTGTCACCGACCTGATTGTGCGGGGCAAAGTTCTCGCCTGACTGCGAGCTTGTGGCAGTCGAAACTGAATAACCAATCCCTAGGGCCTGCGCAAATCCCAAGGGAGATAACGAAAATGGCTCTGCCCTCTAGCAAGTACATTGGCGCCGGCACCCCGAACATCGCTGTTACCGGCGGTGTTCTGGTGGCGCCGCTGGCTACCGCGCTGCCGACCGGTGCGGCCGGCACCATCGATCCCGCGTTCAAGGCGCTCGGCTATGTGTCCGAGGACGGTATCGAATCGATGGGTGAGCGCAAGATCGAGTCTGTCAAGGACTGGAACGCCGACATCATCGCGCAGCTGCAGACCGAGCACTCTGTGCGTTTCGGTCTGACCCTGTATGCGGTGTGGGACAAGGACGTGCTGAGCGAGGTCTTCGGCGCGGGCAATGTCGTTCCGACCGCTGCCACCTCCACCTCCGGTGCGCTGTACCAGGTCAAGGAGACCGGTTCGCCGCTGCCGCGTCGCTCGTGGATCTTCGACATGGTCACCGAGGACAAGAAGCTGCGCATCGTGCTGCCGAACGCCAAGATCACCTCGGTCACCGAGAAGAAGTTCGTGTCGAATGCACTGGCCGGCTTCACCATCAGCGTCGAGGCCTTCAAGGACGACGCCGGTGTGAAGGCGTACCGCTACCTGGACGACGGCATCAAGGCCGCCTGATTCCGACGGTATTCACCGTCGAACACCACGACGGGGTGACAACCCCGCGTAACTCGGGGTTGAACCCTGTCTGACGACGGCCCAGGCCGTCCTGCAAAGCCCCCAACGGCGGCGGTCATTCCAAACCTATGCGCAGGCCCGCCGCCGCCGTTGGGCCTTTCAGCAATGCCCCGTATTTCTCGTAAAACCACAACAACGCAACGAAAGGGTCTGTGTACCAATGACTTCCCCGAAAGCCCCCATCGCGATCACCACTCCGACGAAGGTGAAGGACAACTTCCGCTACCAGGTCGACGGCATCGACATCGAACTGCCGTCCCTGACCTACCTCAAGCCGGGTCTGGTCCGCCGGATCCGCCGCCTGGGCGATGTGGACGCCATGTACACCCTGATGGAGCTGGCGGTCTCGCCCGAAGCGCTTGCTGCCCTGGATGATATGGATCCGGACGCCTACCACGAGATGTTGGAGGCATGGCGCGCGCATTCGGGAATCAGCCTGGGGGAATCCTGAGCCTCGATGCCCTTCTCGAAGAGCATTCCGAGGCGATCGAATACGACCTGATTGCCCTCGGCCTGCGGTTGCGTCAACTCAGCGGTGAAGCGCTGAGCTGGCGCGACCTGTGGGCCATAGTCAAATTTCTGCCGCCCGACTCGGCACTGATGCGCACCATGCACCCCGAAGACCATCGCTGGCGGCTCGAGCAACATCTGCTCGCGGAGATGACCGACTGCCTGCGCTGGCTGGTGTGGTCCAAGAGCGACGACGCCAGGAACGGGCGCAACCGTCCCGAGCGGATCTCACGGCCGGGACTCGAGTCCGACCGTGAACGCGTGGGAACAGCGATGGGCGTCGACCGGATCAACGAATTCCTCGGCTGGAGTGAGTAGTTCCTCGCCGGTGGGCGAGCTCGGGCGCACTCGGCCCAGAAAGTGGATGTGAATTGTGGACAAGCAACGCCCACCGGCGATGACATTGCCGGACATTCTCGCGATGACGACGAGCGGGCAGCCGGCTCCCGGGAAGCGGATCACGCTCCCCAGCGGCGCCCTCTGGGAAGGGGGTCCCACTCCCGGGACCTCTCTCGTCACGCTTCCGGACCAGGATCCGATTCTGGTCTCCGACAACGGTTCCAGCGCACCGAACTCCCTCGTCGGCCGTTCCGGCCCGTTCGCCGCCCTGGCCCACGCGTTCGAAGAGGTGCTCGGCCACGTGCCGAACTTCTTCGCGGACCGGGTCGCGATGCAGGCGCTGAACCTGTTCCGGGACCATACGACGGGCGACGAGACCGAGACCCGGATCGTCAAATTCAGCGCGAAGACCACGTTGCTCAACCCCGCAAAGGGGGGAGGACGACCAACAGGCGGGTCGGTAGACCCAGAGGACCAGGATGATTCGGTCTTCGATAGGCAGAATCCGGTGCGCCGTGCGCGCGGCGGCCTCGTCTTCAAGCCAGGCGATACAGTTGCCGATGGAGGGCTGGTCGCGGGTTCCGGCGGTCCGTCCTCCGACTTGGTTCATCTCGCCGCCTCTCGGGGCGAGTACGTGGTCAATGCCGACGCGGCCGCGCAGGCGCTGTCGCTACTCGATGCGATCAACTCCGGTTGGGTGCCTTCTGCCGATTTCCTGGCGGGACTGCTCCCGAGTCTCGCAGGTGCCGACGCGAGTCGTACGGCCGCGCCGAGTAATCCGAACCAGTGGCGTGATCTGCTCGGCCAGGGCGTCATCGCGGACACGCTGGGCGGGATGGGGAATGCCGCGGTGGACGCGGCATCCTGGGCCGGTGCCGCGCTGGGATCGGCCCTGGCTCCCATGTTCGGACCGGGCGGTTTGCTCGCTGGTCGACCGGGTTCGGCCGCCTCCACATCGGTACAGAGTGATCAAGGTCTGACCGACTCCGGAGCCGCGGTGCCGATGACGGCATCCATGCAAGCCACTCCCTCCGCGACGTTGGGGATTCTCGGTGCCGGCCAGCCGAATTCGGCTGGTAGTGGAACCAGCGAATTGGTGTCTCTCGCAGCTGCTCTCACCTCGGGGATCAGCGGTGCGGCCACTGCGGCGGGCAGTCGGTTGGGCGAGGTGCTGGGTTCGGCCATCGCCCCCGCCCTCGGACCGGCCGGTGAACTCGCGCCTGTCATCGGCGAGCAACTGGGCCGATTGATCGGATCCCAGTTCGGCAGTCAGCTGAGCACCTCACTCACCGTGCAGGCCGGACTCGGTGGCGGACAGGCCAGTTCCGTGACCGGTACCGGAGGCGCGGCCGGGGCCGCACCCGGCGGAGCGGGATCGGATTACGGAGACGGTGGTTCCGCTCCGGAACCGACCAGCGGTGGCGGCACTGTGGTGGAGACAGCCGGTCCGGCTGCCACCACTGGCGGCAGCGGCAACATCATCGGGCAGACGAATCCGGATGGCAGTCGGTGGGAGTACGTGGCCGCCAACCCGAAACTCGGCACATCGGCAGGTTGGGCGCTCTTCACGCCGGAGCATTTGGTGCCGACCGATGCGGTGCCAGACGGTTTCTCGCTGGGCAGCTTCATCCCCGATGCAGACGGTGCGCCAAGTCGTATGGTGCCGAACTCTACTGGCCTGAATTGGATCGATGCGCTGACCGGCCGTACGGGTCCATCTGGTTTGCAGGATCCCAAAGAGGAAATCCACCAGTACAACCCGCACGGCGGCAACTTCACGGATCTCGTCACCTTGGCCGCCGACAAGGTGGGCGGCGATCTGGGCACGCTGCTGGCGCCGGTATTGGGCCCGCAGGCTCCGAGAACATTCGCCGATCTGGCGAAGTCGCTGCTGACGCCGATCGGTCAGGCATACAGCGCCGCCGATCCCGAAAAGAATTGGACCAACACGCTCGGCTACTGGATCAAGAACCTGACCGGTATCGAGTGGAGTCCCACTGGAACAAGCGGTTCCCCGTCCGCAACCCAATTGACTGATCCGCAGCAAGTCGGCGTCAGCGCGTTCTCGAACGCGATCACCGGCGTGCAACAGCACGGCCTGTTGGGCGGACTCACCGGAGCGATCTCGGGCGCGCTTCCGACCGCGGGCAGCGCTGTCGGCACCGCGATCGGCACCATCATCGCGCCCTTCCTCGGGCCGGCCGCCGCGCTCGGTCCCGCTGTCGGCTCGATCCTGGGTTCGATGATCGGCGGTTCGATCGCCGAGGAATTCACGCGCCCCATCCAGTGGGCGGGCAATGCGGTGAAGGAGCTGGTGGGAACCGGTTTCGGTCTCACCGATCTGGCCGAAGGCCCGGGCGGGCACACCGTCCGCGGCGATATCTACAACTTCAACGGCACGGACCCCAAGAGCGCGACCATCGCGGTCGAACGGGTCCGCCGACGCCGGGCTGTGGCCCAGCAACGCGGAGGAGGTTTCGGGCGATGACCCACCAACTTTTGGAAACCCACGGCACGAAGGTGGTCGTGTGGGATGTCAACGGCCGGGTGTGGCATCTGTCCGGCGTGAACTCCGGACGCGAAGGCGTGCGGCTGTCACAACAGACCGGATTCATGTT
Source organism: Nocardia sp. NPDC059764 (assembly GCF_042732555.1). Lineage (NCBI taxonomy): Bacteria > Bacillati > Actinomycetota > Actinomycetes > Mycobacteriales > Nocardiaceae > Nocardia > Nocardia sp. NPDC059764. Next base: position 8,789 of record NZ_JBHWHH010000137.1, on the reverse strand, counting down.
CGCGCCTGTGCAACTGCTGGTTTCGGAGGGCGCGCGACAGGACGGCGCCACCTTCGTCCGCTCCGTGCGGTCGAAGAAGGAATGGGATTTCCTGGTCGTCATCTCCGGTGCGTCGAAAAACGCCGGAGTGGATCCGATCCGGGATTTCCACGCCGTGCACGATGCGTGGATGCGCGGCTGGTCCACGGACAAGCCGGTCACCGTCGGCTATTACACGCGCCACCAGGGCTGGCGGTTCCAGCAGGCCCAGCTCGACTCCGCACCTGAACCGGTCGGCGACGTCGACCCGGCGCGAAATGCCCTGGCCGCCTACAAGATGTCTGCCACCGCCATGGATCCGCTGGAGCGGCATTTCGACGAGAACGCGGTGTGGACCAACACCTCCGGTCTCGGCGAGGGCACTGTGCGAGTGCGCAATGCCGCAGACCAGGAGGTCTGGCCGCGCTACACGATGAACGGTCCGGGACGGTGGTCGATTCTGGACCCGGTCGGCGGAGACCTGCTGCGCATGGTGCAGACACCGACCCTGACAGCGGGACAGACATTGCGGATCGACACCCATCCACGCCACCGCACCGCCCGCCTGTACAACGGGGCGAGTTCGCAGCCGGTGAACGTGTGGGCGCAGCTCGCGGGCCGGCGGTGGTTGCAGTCGATGTCGCCGTGGAGCACCACCGACATCACGGTGAAAGTCGACGGCGGGAGCACCGCGTCCAGCATTGTCGCCACCGTGACGCCGCGATCCTCGAGGCCGTTCTGATGAGCGCGGGGACCTGGGATCCGCACGACGAAGTGCGGCGCATGGACGAACAGTTCCTGATCGATCAGGAACAGGCGCGCAATCCTGATGTGCTGGTGCGCTATTGGAACAAATTCATGGAAGAAGTGGGGGAGGAGCACAGCTACCTCTCGCTGGAGTTCACCTATCCGCGTAACTCCGCCGGCGGTCTGAAGATGATCTGTCCGCGCGACATGGTGCATTTCGATCACCTCTTCAACAACCCGGATGGTGAGGACGCGACCATCCCGATCACGGTGAACACCAAGGGTTTCCGGTGGGACGGTTACATCACGAAGGCCTCCCTCGTCCGTGACGACAACGGCGTCGAAACCGTCGACATCGAGGCCATCCACTGCTGGAACCACATCGCCACCATCTGCTGCTGGGCCTCGCCGTTCGCACCGGTGCTGGCGCAGTTCCCACGCCACCACATCCTGTTCGGGCCGGTCCGCACACTGGTGACCACCTATCTGTCGATGAACCTGATGCGGTTGCAGGCTCCCGGCTGGGCTCCGGAAGATGGCGTCAACTCCCCGAAATGGAATGTCGGGAACACACTGTTCCCGGTCGCTGTCGTGCCGGTCGATCCGCTGCACGACACCAGTCGGTGGAGCGCCGCATCCGCCCGATTCGATATGGCGGACAAGTTGTTCCAGCCCATGCTGGAGGACTCCGGGGTGATGCTCACGGCCCGGTTCTTCCTGCCGGACGAGGACGAGCAGCCGGCTCCGGAGTACTTCTTCCTCGAACAGCCCACGGTGGTGTTGGAGACTGTCGACAAGTCCGGTGTCACCGGCAGCACGGGTACGCTGTTGGATGGAATCCAGTCGTGGATCGAGGAATTCGCCGATGACGGCACCACTCCGATCCGCTACCCGAAGTTCGATTCCACTACCGAGTACGAGGCCGTCTACGGGCAGCCGGGCAAGTTCGGAACCACGAAGAACTTCCCTTGGGTGTGGTACTTCGAAGGCGAGTATTCCGGCATCGGCGCATCCGAAATCGCCCTCCACAAGCCGACCGCGACGGATGTGATCATCGGTGGCCGTTCCCCCGGCTGGGTGAACGCAGGCATCGAAGTCGTCATCAAGGGACTGCTGTCCCTGATCGGACTGGGCTGGCTGTATCGCGGCCAGCTCAACGACGTCTTCCTCGCCTGGATGGTGTACCGCGACATGGAGCGAGCCCGCCGTGCCGGACCGTACGCCTTCCGCGAGCTGTACATCACCGGCAGCGACAAGGCCTTCAACCTCGACGGCCTGGTCGCCGCCCGGCAGGGCCTGCACCTGACCCGCGGCTACACCAGCCACAAGGTGACCATCGAGGACAACGCCCCCTACCTGCTGGGCAGGGACTTCGGCCTCGGCGATCAGATCGGTTTCGCGGTCGGCGAGCACGTCTTCACCGATTACGTCACCGAGCTGACCTTCACCGACGACCGCGAGACCCCGGGCATCTGGCACATCACCGTCGGCGACGGATCCGACGAAGAGGATTCGGTCGTCAAGGCCTGGCAGCGCCTCGGCCGCTTCGCCGCGGCCATCAAGGACCTGTCCACCGATGTCGGCGCCGACCTCGACCTGCTCATCTTCTGATTCACCCGTAGAGGAGAAAAACTATGGCGGACAGTACATTTCCCGCCCACCTCACCGTGGATCGCGGGCTCGACATCAACGGGCTGCCGATCCTGACCGCGAATATCGCGGTCGCCGACGACGTAGCCGACCTGCCGCTGCCCGCCGGTCCGGCTGGACCGCGAGGCCAGCGCGGGCGGCCTCGCACCACCTTCCGCAAGATGGGTGCGATTCCCGATGCGGCCGCGCGCCCGACCGGCCTCGGCGCGGATGACCGCGGCAGTTGGTGGCATCGGATGGACGACGACGGCATGGATGTCTGGGATGGCGCCGGCTGGCGGCATTCCCCGCACGCCGTCGGGCCGCAGGGCCCGCTCGCACCGGCCAATTCGATCACCGTGGCCGGGACCATCCATGATCCGAAGCTGACCGTTCCGGCGGTCGACTTCAGCGGCAAGGGCGCGGAACAGCAGACGAAGGTGACAGCACCGGCCGGTGTGCAGGGCCCGAAGGGACCGGCCGGAACATCTGGAGCCATCGCCGATTCGCCCGACTATGACAAAGCGACCAGCCCCGGCCCCGGTTCGGTGTTCGCCTACCATCGGGCTTCCCAGAAGTTCCGGCCGATGCCGCCGCCGATGGGGACAGGGCCGTGGTCGTGGTTCCAGGAGGACTTCGCCGCGGACCAGGAGATCGATGCCGCGTCGATCACGCTCGGCAACTTCACGATTCCCGCACAGCCATTCGCATGGCGGCCGGTAGTGCAGGGGCACCTGTACGTGTACGGCGCCAGCGCATCGGTCGAGGCCACCGTACGGCTGAGCAACGGGGACGGCGCGGTCCTGGCGGCAACCCGCCCCTGCACCGGCGGTTATCTGTACCTTCCGCTGTTCACCAGTTATCGAGACGATCAAGCGGTCAAGACGCTCTCACCCGGCTCGACCTTCGCCACGCTGCCCGCCGGTCAACCGGCGAACCTGGTCGTCAGCGTGGCCCGGGTCGGCGACGGCAGCGGCAAGATCGGCTTCTCGCGCAGCCAGGCGTCCCTGGTCGTCCATGCCCAGCCCATCTGAACGAGGTGACATGTCCACAGTAGGCGAATATTTCGAATCGACGCTGATCAGGGGCATCGACGAGGGGATCGGAACCGCGGGGGTCGTGCAGTCGTTGCACGGCACGCCACGGGACGGAGCCCTCGAACTGATGACCGGCACGACTGGACCGGCGGGGCCGCAGGGCGAACCTGCCGCGGCCTTCCGGTGGGAAGGCGATATCGCCGACCAGGCCGCGCTCACCGCACTGTCCTCGAAACTGGGACTCGCGCACGCGGGCAAGGCGTGGCGGGTGCTCGCGACCGACACCCTGATGTATTGGAACGGAACAAGTTTCGAGTCGTTCACCGATGCGTTCGGTGCCGCCGGTCCGGAAGGGCAGCCGTGTAGCATCACCATCGGCACCGTTGCGACGGGGCCTGCCGGATCCAATCTGCAGGTCGCGGTTTCCGGCACGAATCCCAACCTTGTTCTGAACCTGACTGTGCCGCAGGGCATCAAGGGTCGTAAGGGAGACCCCGGCGGTCCGGGGCCCGTCCGCAATGCCCCCGACTATGCGGACGGCCCGCACGTGAATGGTTCTGTGCCGCTGTGGAATGCGGCGAGCAATCGCTGGCAGGGCCGGCCCTTTCCTGGTTCTCGGGGACCGTGGTCCGTCATGGGTGCACAGGCGTGGGATGGCGGCCCGGGGTTCGCCGCGTCGCAGTCCAAGGTCGGAACCACACCCAATACCGTCGCGCAGCTGAACATTCCGGCTCAGGACGTGGACTGGCGGCCCGTCATCGCGGGCGGTGTGCTCGTGTTCACGGACGAGGGCATCGGCAGCTTCAACACCCGTATCGACGCCGAAGTGCGTCTGGGCTCCGCAATCGGCCAGATCGTCGCTCTCGGGGCCGGTTTTCCCTTCGGTGCCGACGGCTACTGCTACTTCCAGCCCTATTACGGTGCGCGGGCGATGACCCCCGACAGCACCGTCGGTGTCGTGCCCGCCGGCCAGGCGGTAACCCTGTGCGTGGTGCTGCGTCGCAACCACGGCGATTCCCTCTATTCCTACAAGCAGGACAGCGCCCAGATCGTGTGCTGGGCCAAGCCGGTGACGGCGTCGTGATCCCGGAGCAGAACATGACCGAGAACAGCGTCGTCTATGACGACAACATCATGATCACCATGCGCGGCGTCTCCGACTCGGTCGGATTGCCGTACACGGTCAATCCGCTCGAGCTGGTCGACCGGGAGGCGCTCGTCGAGCTACGTGAGGGGCCTGTCGGACCCGCGGGTCCCGACGGTGATCCCGCCTGGCCGTGGCAGTGGCGCGGCGACATCGCCGATGTCGCCGCCCTGCGTGCCTTGAATCTCACCACCGCTGACGCCCGCTCGGCCTGGCGAGTGGCTTCCGAGAACGCGGTCTACTACTGGACCGGACTCGAATTCATCGCGCTCGGGCAGGCCTTCGGCCGAGCGGGGAAGGCGGGTCCCGCCAACGTCCTGACCGGTACCGCGGTCGCCGCAGCGCCGGGGTCGTCCGCGTCCGCACGGATTACGGGTACGACGCCTGGCCAGAACCTCGAAATCACCTTCCCTCGTGGTGTGCCCGGAGATATCGGAGATGCGGGTGGCCCGGGACGCATCCAGAACGCGGCGGATGTGCTCGTCGACGACGATCATTCGCTCGCTCAGGATTACATCCTGTCCTGGGACGCGACGCTGGGAAAGTTCGTGCCCGTCCCCAGCCCCCGGCTCGGCGGACCCTGGGCCATCGCGAAGAACCAGTTCAGCGGCGGCACCAGCCTCAATGAGCCGAAAGTACTGGCCGCCATCACGATTCCCGGCCAGCCCACCCGATGGCGGCCTCAGGTGCGGGGACAGGTCCGTGTCAATCCCGCGAACGGCAACGGCTACGGCACCCGCTGCGATGTGGCGGTGTGCATCGGCAGTCCCGACGGCCAGCTCGTCGGTTACGGATACGGCTACGACATCCAGAATTGGGACTGGGTCCTGATCGGCCCGCGATTCGACTTCCCGCCGACGCCGACCGCCGACTTCGGCGTGGTCCAGCCGAACCAGTCCATCACGCTTTATGTCGTCGCCAAGCGCGTCAAGGGCGGCAACTCCTTCACCGTCGACACCACCGGCGCCCAGCTCATCGTGTACGCGGAGCCGGTCCGATGACCAGCATCTTCCGGCTTCAGGTCGACGTCGGCCCGGAATGGAGCGAGGCCCTCGTTCCCGCCGGCAGCGAACTGCTGTGGACGAAAACGGAATTCGGAAAGTTGGTCACCTTCTGGAGCCACTCCGGCGAGCCGACCGCGCCGGCCGACGAGACGCACCTACTGCGTTTCGATTCGCTGCCACTGCCGCCCGGCGCGGACCTGAACAACACCCTGCGCGGTGTCGCGGATCTCGCGGGCGCGGTCGCCTACATCCAGGACGGCGCGCTGCTCTGGGTCTGCAAGAAGCCCGCTGAATAGACACAATCCGCTCTCGGCATGCCCATCGAGGCTGCCCGCTGCTCGAAAGGCATTGATCCATGGCTGATCTGCCCCCACTGAAATACGGCAAGGTCGTCGGGCGTCTCCTGGCGAATATCGCGGACGGTCCCGACATCGGTGACCTGCCCGAGTTCCCGCCGCTCGCCGGCACCATCACCTTCACCGCCGACGCGCCGAAGATCCTCGTCGCCGGCGCGCAGCCCGCGCCCGCCACCTATGTGCAGCTCCCCAACCATTACGTCTGCGAGCTGGACGAATTCGGGTATCTGACCTGGCGAGGCCAGCGCGGAATCCGGCTCGTCGCACCGAGCGGTGACACCAATCCGCGTGATTGGACCTGGCGAGTGTCGTTCGAGGTGAACTATGACGGCGAGCCGATTGCCCTGGAGCCATTCAACTTCACGGTATCCGAGTACATCCCCGGTCCCGACCCGGCCAACCCGGATACGGGGTCGCAGGGGCTCGTCGACCTGACGCTCGTCTCGCCGGTTCCGGCCAGCCCGGGGAACGCCGTCGTTCGAGGTGAACGTGGAACCGGCATCCACATCGATGGATCGGTTGCCACCTATGCGCAGCTACCCGCCGCGCCGCAGGAAGGCGCCCAGTACGTGGTGAAGGCGGACGGGCTGCTGTACGTGTACCACGCGGCTGCGAGCGGGTGGATGCCCAATGGCCAGGGTGTTGTGATCCGAGGTCCCGCGGGAACTACCGATTGGGCCGGTATCACCGGCAAGCCGTCGACCTTCCCGCCCACGATCGGCGCTACGGCCGATACCGCTGTCGCAGGAGATGATCCGCGGCTCACCAATGCGCGCACACCGACCGCGCATACGCATCCGGCGGCTCAGCTGTCCGATGCGACGGCGGTCGGCCGATCGGTGCTCACCGCCGTTGACGCCGCTGCCGCGCGCACAGCGCTGAGTGCGGTGGCGACGACCGATGCGCGCCTGTCCGACCCGCGCCCGCCGACCTCGGCGGGCCAGGTATACGACATCGCGTTCAAGTCGCACACCGGAACTCGTGCGGCCGGAGCCGGGACTGTGATGCCCGAAGGCGTGCGGATCGAACGGAACATCTCGATCAGTTCGATCACGTTCCGCGGTGAAACCGCGGGCACCGGAAACCTGGTTGTCGAGCTCCGCAGGAACGGCACCGCCATCGCGGGCACCTCAACCACGATCGCCGCCGCCAATCATGCCGTCGACACCACCGTCACCACCGGCGGGCCGTGGGCCTTGACCACCGGTGATCGGCTGACGGTGAACATCACCACCGCGGACAGCCCAGCCGGTAAGGGCTTGCAGGTGAGCTTGAAAGGCGTGACAGCCTGATGCCCTTCACCATTATCGCGCCCGCCGCCGCTATGCCGATGGGCATGGACAAGGTCGCCGACCAGCAGGTGGTGGCGGGAGCCACCAATCTGAAGCTGACCGGCTGGACAGCCCGCAGCGGTTACGGCAGTTCGGACATCACCAATGACGAGCTGATCGCCAATGGATCGGTGACCGCCAATGTTCGCTGCCGTATCCAGCTGGCCGCGAACTGGGCGTCCACCCAAGGCGCCCTGCACGTCATGCTCATGCGGAACAACGCCGAGGTCAAGTCGGCCGACTTCACCAACAACACCGCATCGCTGACGCTCCCCGATACCCAGGTGAATCTGGTGCCCGGCGACCGAATCTGGGTTCAGATCACCAACTCGACGTCGAGCATCTGGGCCGTCAACGCCACCGTCCAGGGCGGTGTGAACACCTACGTCTCCTTCGACCTGACCTGATCGGGAAAGGCAGAACTGCCATGTCATGGACAGGTGACCCGGTCTGGCTCGCAGATGTCCTGCGCGAAGCCGGATTACGAGTAATCGAACACGAAGGCTGGCGCGACCGCGGCCACGGCGACTTCGCCGACCTGCGCGGCGTGCTCTGCCACCACACCGCCGGCGGCGGCACCGACGACTGGCGCATCGTCCAATACGGCCGCCACGACCTGGAAGGCCCCCTGGCCCAGCTGGTCCTGGAGCGCGACGGCACCTTCCGCGTCATCGCGGCCGGAGTCTGCTGGCACGCCGGCCGCGGGTCCTGGCCCGGCTGGCCCACCAACAACGCCAACTACCACGTCATCGGTATCGAAGCCGTCTCTCGAGGCGACGGAACCGACTGGACTCCAGCGCAACTCGACGCCTACAAACGCGGCTGTGCCGCCATCCTGCGCCGCATCGGCCGAACCGCCGACGACTGCGTGGCCCACCGCGAATACAGCACCGAAGGAAAGATCGACCCCGCCGGCATCGACATGGCCGAGTTTCGCTGGGATGTCCAGGCTTTCATCGATGGAGAGGATGCGCCGATGAGCGCAGCAGAAGTCACCGAACTCAAGGAATTCATCACCACGTTCTGCGGCCCCATCGGCAGCGATGTGAAGGACATCCGCGAACAACTCTGTGGCCAGGGGCAGCGCGACGCCGGCCAGTATGCCGGTTGGCCGCAACTGAACAACCGCACCGTCGTAGACGCTCTCGCCGACATCTACGCCCGCCTGGAACGACTCGAACACTAAGAGGCTCCGATGTCGAATTCGCCCTCACCATCAGCCTTCTCGGCATCCACCCGGCCTCTCTCCGCCTGGACGCCCGGTGCCGTGATCACCGCCTCGTCCACGTCGAGCCGAAAGCAGAAGGTCTACAACTTCAACAACCTGAACCAGCAGGACACCGCCCAGCTGATCCAGCGCATCAACCGTGGCCACCGGATGGAAAGGTCCGCCGTTACGTCAACGAGGACGTAGCCGCTCTCGCCGCTCCAGCCACATGTGTAAGGCCCCTCGCTCAGAAACACAAATGAAGCTGCCGACCGCACAAGCAGTCTACATCTCCGGCGTCGCCCGCGCCTGACTC
>NZ_JBHWHH010000136.1:0-19887 GCF_042732555.1 Nocardia sp. NPDC059764 | reverse complement strand
GAGCTGAACTCAGCTCGGGGCCCGAATCGTTTCGCTCAACTCCCGACCCCCAGCGCGGTCAGCAGCACCAGGACGACGGTGATGACGGCCCACAAGCCGTGGCCGCCGACGACCAGCACAGGGAAGTGCCGTTCCGCCGGTCCCTCGTTCGTGAGCGATATCGGAGCCGGTTCCGCGGCGGCGGTGCGCGACTCCCGGTAGGTCGGGAGCCAGCGCAGCAGCATCACGAAGCCGAGCGCCGCCACCGGGACCAGGAACCCGAAGGCGACCCAGGCCAGGGCGTCGGAGTCGACGACGAGGTAGATGATCCACAGCACCAGTCCGATCACGGCCAGCAGGAAGTGGCCGAAGATGACGGGCGGGGGCAGGTGGCTGGTATGTGGTTCGCGTACACCGCCTTTGGCGATCCAGGTGCCGAGCAGGAAGAAGCCACCCGCTGCGGTGAGCAGCCAGGTGATCAGTGCCGCGATGGCCATGACGGACTCCTGACGAATGTGGAGGGATGGGGATTCAGCGGCGGAAACCCTCCGCCTGGGTGGACTCGTCGGCGACCCGGACGCCGTAGCGGTAGGCGAGCTTGCCGCCGAGATAGCCGGAGACCGACAAGGTCGCCAGCGCGACGAGCGACAACACCAGCGGGCCGATCGGCACCGCGCCGTCGGGCGTGCCGCGCCACCAGAAGTCCAGCGCGAACGCGACAGTCACCGCCAGATTCAGGCTCAGGTGCGTCAACCCGATGCGGAAGGCCGGGGTTCCGGCCGGAATGGCCAGGAAATCCAGGAACCCGACGGTCGCCGCGGCCAGTGCGCCCAGCACGCCGATGGCGATCAGCCACCGCGCGCCGTACGCCAGCGCGTCCGGATCCCCGGCCACGTGTGAGGCCAGGTCGAAGACCACGCTCGCCACCCACGCCCCGATGGGCACGGTGACCAGGATCGGATGGAACGGGTGGCCGTACGGCCCGGCCAGCGCCGCACTCACCGGACGCTTCGCTCGCTGTGGATCAGCGGTCATGACGCCTCCCAACCAGGTCGGACAGGACTACCTGCCGCATACCCGTTCCCGCTCGAAGATCACGATCGGCGCTCTCGTGGGTCGCGTGACCAGCACTTCCGTGCCCGCGCCGACCCTGACCGCGGCCCTGGCCGACCTGGCGGCCTCGGAAGACCCGAAGGTCCGCGCCGTCAACGAGCGACACGGCGACGACCAGGCGTCAACCTCACGAAACTGCGCACCCTCGCCAATCGAAGCCGAGATGAAGGCCGACACCGCCCAACCGCACTTCGCCGTTCGTGCCCATCTGGATCAACGAAATCGTGCGGCGGCAGCGGTGGTCGAACGGTTCGAGGCGGGGCTAGTCCATGGCTTTGCCGACGAACCAGAGGGTGAGGACAGCGCCCAGGGCGATGCCGGCGCCGTAGTGGCCGGGGGAGAGGGCGTAGGTGTAGGTGGATGCGGCGAGGATGACCGCGGCGGTGATGAAGAGCAGTCGCTTCACGTTTGGCTCCACAAGGCGGGATTCAACCGTATGAGGGGCGGGGGCCGGCGCACCATGGGATGGGCGGCGTGGTGGCGGTGGCGGGGCGCGCGGGGCCGAGTCGGGGGGAATTGGGCAGGGGAGCGATGAATTCGGGGCCGGGGTGCCGTCGGATCAGGTAAGCGCGCGAGACAATCGACTAACGCCGAGGCGGCGGGTCTCATCTCCTGAGCACCCACCGACGCGAAAGCCGGTCCCGGGAACCGAACCCGGGACCGGCTTCTCGACGTCGAGCAGCCTACTTGCCGTAGGAGCCACCGGCCGAGCCGCTGGCCACCAGGCACAGCGGGTTGTTGACCATCAGCATCTGCGCCGAACCCGACGACGAACCGGTGAGCCCGGAATCGAGGGCGGGCGTGTTCGGCGGGGTCGCGGCGGGATCGCCCGAACCGCCCAGCCGCATGGACCGGCCGTCGGAGTTCGGATCCGCCGGGGCGCCCAGCAGATCCAGCACCGTCGGGGTGATGTCGGCCAGCGCGTAGCCGTTGTTCTGGGCGCCCGCGGTGAAGTCGGGGCCGCGCGCGATCACGAAACTCGCTGTCTCGTAGGCGCTCTGACCGCCGTGCCCGCCCTCGGGCTTGTGGCCGTGATCGGTGGTCACCAGGATCGTCCAGCGCTCGTCGGCGTGCGTGCGGGCCCGGTCGTCCACCGCCTTGGTGATATTGCCGACCAGCGTGTCCACCCGGCCGATGGCGTCGCGGTAGGCCTGCGGCCAGACCCCGCGCAGCGTGTGGCCGACGATGTCGACCTGATCGAGGTGGGTGAAGGTGAAATCGGCGCCGTCGTCGGTGATCGAGGACACCACCTTCGACGCCGCGACCGAATCCGCCGTCGTCTCACAGACTCCCGCGCCCGTCGGGTCGACCTGCGTCACCGACACCTTGTCGGCCGCCGGGCTTCCGGTCCGCGCGATCATGCCGATCTTGTCCCAGGTGCCCAGCGACGCCGTCGCCAGACTCGGCTTGTAGCGCTCCAACTGCGTGAACACCGTCGGATACTGCGCGAAAGGCGTGGGGTTGCAGGTGGCGTCGTTGTCCTTGATGCCGTGCTTGGTGTCCCACACCCCGGTCAGCGCCGTCGCCCAGGAGACGCAGGACATGGTGGTGTGCGGGGCGATCGAGGTCCGGGCCAGGGTGCCCTGCGCGGCGAGCAGGCCCAGGTTCGGCGCGTTCGCCGCCTGTACCTCGCTCCACAGGGTGCCGTCGACGCCGATCACCACGACCTTGTTCACCACGGGAGCGGCCGTCGCCGGGGCGGCCGACGCCAGCGGGAGTGCGGCCAGCGCGACGGCGGCCACCCATGCACGAGTTCCAGACATGCGCGGCAGGTTAGCGGGGGTTCGGCACTTCCGCAGCAAATTCGGACAATTGACCAAAACTGGTCCGCTGAGTGGGCGACTACCGCCGCCGGCGCGCACGCTGCTTCTCGATGGCCTCGAACCGCAGTTGCAGACCGTCGGTGAAGGCCGACAGCGCCAATTCGAAACTCTCGGCATCGATTTCGTCGGCCTTGGCACGCAGCAGGTGCGCCTGCTCGAGATGCGGGTAGCGGTCCCGATACACCTGGACGTCGTCGACGAAGCCGCGCGAGAAGGAGCCCATGGTCGCGCCCATGACCAGATAGCGGGTGGCCGCGCCGATCATGGTGGCGTCGCGCGGCGGCCAGCCCGCGGCGACCAGGCCGCCGTGGACAGCGTCGGCGACGCGCAGGTTCTCGTCGCGAGTGCCGGGACCCGCCGCCAGGTAGGCGACGAAATTGGGGTGGCGGACCAGGGCGTCGCGATAGGAGTGGGCCCACTGGGTCAGGCCGACCCGCCAGCCCTGCTCGAACGCCGAGACGACGACACGGTCCATCAGGCCGCCGGCGATGTCGTCGAGGACGGCGTCCTTGGTGGGGTAGTGGGAGTAGAGCGAGGCTGCTTGCACCCCCAGTTCGGCGGCCAGCTTGCGCATGGAGAGCTCGCCGAGCCCGTCGCGGTCGATCAGGGTCAGGGCCGCGTCGCGAATGCGTTCGCGGCTCAGCAACGGCACTTTCGGCCTGGCCATCGGGCTCACCTCCTGCGGTCGATCGGGCCGGTGCGGCACCGGTGGATCTCGAACCTAACACCGTGTCCTTGATAACCGAACACTGTTAGGATAACTTCGAGCCATAAACCTAACAACGTTTGGTTAGGAGCTATCGCAACCATGGACTTCGAACTCGGCGAGTCGCAGCGCGAACTGCGCGAGCTGGCCCGCGCCTGGGTCGACAAAGAGGTCGTCCCGTACGCCGCCGACTGGGACCGGGCCGAATCGGTCGACACCGCCATCGTCGGCAAACTCGGCGACATGGGCTTCCTCGGCATCGAGATCCCCGAGGCGTACGGCGGCTCCAGCGGCACCGCCCTGGACTACTGCCTGCTGCTCGAGGAACTCGGCCGCGGTGACAGCTCGGTGCGCGGCATCGTGTCGGTGTCCCTGGGCCTGGTGTCGAAGTCGATCAAGACCTACGGGACCGAGGCACAGAAACGGGAATGGCTGCCGCGGCTGTGCGCCGGGCAGGCGCTGGGCTGCTTCGGGCTCACCGAACCCGGCACCGGCTCGGACGCGGGCAGCCTGATCACCAAAGCCGTTGCCGACGGCGACGATTGGTTGCTGTCCGGCACCAAGATCTTCATCACCAACGGCACCTGGGCCGATGTCGCCATCATCTTCGCGCGCACCGGCGGACCCGGCCCCAAGGGCGTGACCGCGTTCCTGGTGCCCACCGACGCACCCGGTTTCACCCGCACCGAGATCAAGGGCAAGCTCGGGCTGCGCGGCCAGGCCACCGCCGAACTGGTTCTCGACCAGGTCCGGGTGCCCGACGCCAACCGGCTCGGCGACCTCGGCCAAGGCTTCACGATCGCCATGGCCGCCCTCGACAAGGGCCGCATGGGCGTGGCCGCCGGATGCGTCGGCGTCGCGCGCGGCTGCCTCGAGGAATCGGTGAAATACGCCGGGCAGCGCGAGCAGTTCGGCAAGCCGATCGCCGCGTATCAGCTGGTCCAGGAACTCATCTCGGACATCGCCGTCGACGTGGAGGCGGCGCGGCTGCTCACCTGGCGGGTCGCGGACCTGGTGGAGAAGGGCAAGCCGTTCGGCACCGAGGCCTCGGTCGCCAAACTCTTCGCCAGCGAGGCCGCGGTGAAGGCCGCCAACAATGCCATCCAGGTGTTCGGCGGTTACGGCTACATCGACGAGTACCCGGTCGCGAAGTACCTGCGCGACGCGCGTGTCCTCACCCTCTACGAGGGCACCAGCCAGATCCAGAAACTGCTCATCGGCCGCGCCCTCACCGGCGTGAACGCCTTCAACTGACCACTCACCCAGGGAGATGCCCAAGATGTCGAAAGTCGCAGTCGTCACCGGCGCCGCCCGCGGAATCGGCGCGGGCACCGCGGCCCGCCTGGCCGCCGACGGATTCGCCGTCGCCATCGTCGATCTCGACGAAGCCGCCTGCAAGGACGCCGTGGACGCCATCGCCGCCGCGGGCGGGACCGCGATCGCGGTGGGCTGCAACGTCACCGACGAAGCCCAGGTCGCCGCCGCGTTCGAACGCATCGCCGCGGAACTGGGCTCGGTGGACGTGCTGGTCAACAACGCCGGCGTGCTGCGCGACAACCTGCTGTTCAAGATGTCGGTCGACGACTGGGATCTGGTCATGTCCGTGCACCTCAAGGGCGCCTTCCTGTGCACCCGCGAAGCGCAGAAGTACATGGTGAAGCAGAAGTCCGGCAAGATCGTGAACACCTCCAGCGTGTCCGCGCTCGGTGCCCGCGGGCAGGCCAACTACTCGGCCGCCAAGATGGGCATCCAGGGCCTGACCCGCACGCTGGCCATGGAATTGGGGCCGTTCGGCATCAACGTCAACGCCGTCGCGCCCGGATTCATCGTCACCGAGATGACCGACGCCACCGCCGCCCGCGTCGGCGTCTCACCCGAGGAATTCCGCGCCGAGGCCGCCAAGATCACCCCGCTGCGCCGTGTGGGTGAGCCCGCCGATATCGCCAACGTCGTGTCGTTCCTGGTCTCCGACGACGCCTCGTTCGTCACCGGGCAGACCATCTACGTCGACGGCGGCCGTCGCCTCTGATAACGAGAGAGATATCCATGCAGAGAACAGTTTTCGACAAAGACCACGACGCCTTCCGCGAGACCGTGCGCGCCTTCATCGAATCGGAGGTCGTGCCGGTCTACGAGGAGTGGTACGCCGCCGGGATCGCGCCCCGCGACTTCTATGACAAGCTGGGCGAACTCGGCGTCTTCGGCATCGAGGTGCCCGAGGAGTACGGCGGCGCGGGCATCGAATCGTTCAAGTTCCAGGCCATTCTGATGGAGGAGTGCGCGCGGGCGGCGGTGTCGTTCGGCGGGTCCGGGGTGCACGTCGGCCTGTGCCTGCCCTACATCAAGAACCTGGCCACCGCGGAGCAGAAGCAGCGCTGGCTGCCCGGGTTCGTCACCGGCGAGATCATGTTCGCCATCGCCATGACCGAACCCGGCACCGGCTCCGACCTCGCCGGAATGCGCACCACCGCAAAGCTTTCCGAGGACGGCACGCACTACGTGCTGAACGGGTCCAAGACCTTCATCACCGGTGGTGTGCTCGCCGACCGGGTGATCGTGTGCGCCCGCACCGCCGCGCCCGCCGAGAACGATCGCCGCCACGGCATCTCGCTGTTCGTGGTGGACACCACGTCCGCCGGGTACAGCGTCGGCCGCAAGCTCGACAAGCTGGGCCTGAAGGTCTCCGACACCGCCGAACTCAACTTCACCGATGTGCGCGTGCCGGTCGAGGATCTGCTCGGCGAGGAGCACAAGGGCTTCTCCTACCTCGGCCAGAACCTCCCGCAGGAGCGGCTGTCCATCGCCGTCGGCGCGTACGCGCAGGCCAAGTCCGCGATTCGGTTCGCCAAGGAATACACCCGGCAGCGCAATGTCTTCGGGCAGCCGGTCGCCAGCTTCCAGAACACCAAGTTCGAGCTCGCCGCCTGCCAGGCCGAGGTGGACGCCGCCGAAGCCGTGGTCGACCGCGCACTGGAAGCGCTCGACAGAGGCACCCTGACCGCCGCGGACGCCGCGTCGGCCAAGCTGTTCTGCACCGAGGTCGCCCACCGGGTCATCGACCGCTGCCTGCAGCTGCACGGCGGGTACGGGTTCATCAACGAGTACCCGGTCGCCCGCCTCTACGCCGACAACCGCGTCAACCGGATCTACGGCGGCACCAGCGAGGTCATGAAGATGATCATCGCGAAGGACATGGGGCTGTAGATGAACGCGACCCTGTCCCTGGCCGGCATCCTCGCCGAACCGGCGTGGCGGCGGCCCGACCATCTCGCCCTCATCGAGGGCGAACAGCGCATCACCTTCCGCGAACTGTGGCGGCAGGCGCGCGAACAGGCCGGGGCCCTCATCGAACTCGGGGTCCGGCCGGGGGACCGGGTCGCGCTCATGGGACCCAATACCGCGGACTTCCCGCGCGCGTGCTTCGCCATCCTGGCGGCGGGCGCGACCGTGGTGCCGGTGCATCTGCTGCTCACCGCCGACGAGGCCGCATATGTGCTGCGCGACAGCGGGGCCACGGTGATGGTGTGCCATCCGATGGTCGAGGCTGTCGGCAAGGAGGCGGCGAGCCGGGCCGGAATCCCTGCGTGAACCCGAAAGAGCTGTCCGGGGAACCGATCCCGGCGTTCGTGGCCCGCGGTCCGCTCGACACCGCCGTCGTGTTCTACACCAGCGGCACCACCGGCCGCCCCAAGGGCGCGGAACTCAGCCACCTCAATATGGTCATGTGCGCGACGGTCAACGCCTTCGACGCCAACGAGGTGAAACGCGAGGACATCGCGTTGGGCGCATTGCCGCTGTTCCATGTGTTCGGGCAGACCGTGTCCATGAACTCGCACTGGCGACTCGGCGCGACCCTGGTCCTGATGCCGAGATTCGATGCGGCACAGGCCATCGAGCTGCCGATGGGTCCGACGCACAAGATCCTCGAGCGCGAATTGAAGCAGCGATACCTCTGAAGGGCAGGACCATGATCGACTTCAGCGACTTCGACGCACTGCGGGCCGCCGCCGGAACCGAACTCGGCGTCAGCGACTGGATCACCGTCGACCAGCAGCGCATCGACACCTTCGCCGACGCCACCGACGACCACCAGTGGATCCACGTCGACGCCGCCCGCGCCGCCGCCGGACCCTACGGGCGCACCATCGCCCACGGGTTCCTCACCCTGTCGCTGGTGGTGCCGATGACCGGGCAGATCATGACCGTCAGCGCGGCGAACATGGCGATCAACTACGGGCTCGACAAGGTTCGCTTCATCAACCCGGTGCTGGTCGACAGCCGCATTCGCGGACGGCTCACCCTCGACACCGTCACCGACATTCCCGGCGGTGTGCAGGCCGTGCGCACCATGACCGTCGAGATCGAGGGCGCGGACAAGCCCGCCTGCATCGCCGAGAGCATCGCCCGGTACCTCGCCTGAGTCCATCGCACGCCGAAGGCCCGCCGATCGAATCGATCAGCGGGCCTTCGAGTTCCGTACCGGCCTACTTCGCGCCCGGACCGAACGGCTGCGCCGACAGCGGCGCGGAATCCGGGGTCAGGGTGGCCACCACCGAGATTCCGGCAGCCCGGAAATTCGTCAGCGCTCGCGCGATGTGATCGGCGGAGGTGATCAGGATCGCGGCGTGCGCACCGATGACATCCATCAGATGCGCCGAGAAGGCGGCGTTCTGGACCGTCGAGTTCGCCTTGGTCTCGGTGTGGATGCGATTGCGGTCGATGCCGCGCTCGACCAGCCAGTCGGCCATGGCATCGGCCTCGGTGACGCCGTTCTGCGGATTGCCGCCGGTCACGATGACCGGGGCTTGCGGCGACAGCAGCGCCGAGACGTAGCCGGCGGAGAGGCGGGCCATGAGCTCCGGGCGCATCTGGCCGTCGGGGAGCAGGCCGTAGCCGAGCACCACGATCGCGGTGTCGGGGGTGAACAGCGCGGGCAGATCCAGGCCCGGCAGATCCATGCCCGGAATATTGATGGACTTGACCGCGTCGAAGGACTCCGGCAGGTCCTGGGACAGGCCGAACACCGGATCGACCTGCGGCGGCCGGTCCGCCGAGTCGCCCGGTATTAGCCGGGTCTCCGAGGCGACCTGTTGCGGTGCCTCCCACTCGGCCGATGGCTGGGTGCCCGAGTCCGCGAGCGGCGGGGCGGGTGAGTCGGCGGGAGGCGGGTTCACCGCCTCGGCGTGCGCCGGGGTCGACACCGCCGCCAGGGCGACGACGGTCGCTCCGGGGAGCAGCGCCTGTAAGGTTTTGGTGCGCAAGGTGTTCGGTGTCTGCCGATGATGTCGGCCGGGCGGGGTGCGCCGCAGCTGCGGAACAACCCACTGCCATTGGCTCGCGGACGAGACGCGGCGGTGTCTGCCTGATTCGAGCATCGCAACCCCCTAGGTAGCCGAGATGTGACTACCGGTCGGTTCACAATCTACCGATCCATGATCGCGTGGGATCGCGCCGCGCGGAGGCGAATTGGTGAAATCCAGATTCACATTTCGCGCCAGACCCCTCTTTCCGGGGGTGACCGGGCTCACGCGCCAGGCGATGTCACACCCGTGCGGGCCACGTCGTCAACCTCATGAAGCCAACGAACACCCACCAGAAAAGAGAGAACGATGACCCGCTTCGCCCTGTACGAGAACGAGATCGCCGCCAAGTTCAGCAAGCGCATCGTCACCGCCGCCCGCGTCATCGACGACTCCAGCCTCCCGCACGCTACCCAGGAACTGGTCAAGATCCGCGCCTCGCAGATCAACAACTGCGGCATGTGCCTGGACATGCACACCAAGGACGCCGCCCACGCCGGCGAAACCCCCGTCCGCCTGGCCATGGTCGCGGCCTGGCGCGAATCCACCGTCTTCACCGACCCCGAGCGCGCCGCCCTCGCCCTCACCGAGGAAGGCACCCGCCTGGCCGACACCTCCACCGCCATCTCCGACGACACCTGGACCCAGGTCCGCAAGCACTACGACGACGACCAGATCGGCGCCCTGATCTCCCTCATCGCCACCATCAACGCCTGGAACCGCCTCAACGTCATCTCCGGGCAACTGGGCGGCGAATACACCCCCGGCCAGTGGTGACCACCGCCCCGCCGCGGAAATTCGATACCGATTTCCGCGGCGGGCGGTTACTGTCCTTGTCGCCACCGACGCCCTGGCGCGCAGGACGTGGGGTGGTCCAGCCGGTGTGATGGCAGAAGTCGCGGGTTCGAATCCCGCCACTATTGCGGACGCTCGCCGTTGCCTTGCCCGACGACGCACCCGGCATTGTGGTGATTGACGAGGTTCCCTGGTTGGTGGAGCGGGATGCCGAGTTCGAAGGCGCGCTGCAGACGGTGTGGGATCGGCACCTGTCGGCCAAGCCGGTCCTGCTGGTGCTGGTGGGCAGTGACATTTCGGTCATGGAGGCGCTGCAGTCACATGGCCGCCCCTTCTTCGGGCGGGCGGCGAAGATGACCGTCGCACCTCTGCATGTCGCCGACGTTCAGACAATGACGGGGCTGTCGGCGGCCGATGCGGTGGACGCGTTGCTGATCACCGGTGGATTCCCGGAGATCGTCCGCTCCTGGCGGCCGGGCATGAGCCGCCAGGACTTCTTGCGTGATGTTACGGCTAATCCGTTGTCCCCCTTGCTGGTCGCGGGGGAACTGACGTTGCTGGGTGAGTTTCCCGAGGCATCGCGTTCGCGAGCGGTGCTGGAGGCGATCGGTAGCGGCGAACGTACGTACAGTGCCATCGCATCCGTCTCGGGCGCCACCGGTACCTTGCCGGCCGGAACTCTCACGCCGCTGCTGAATACCTTGCAGGCCTAGCGGATTGTGGCCGCGGATCTGCCGCTGTCGACGAAACCGGACAGCAAGAACAAGCGCTACCGGATCGCCGATCCCTACCTGCGGTTCTGGTTGGCTTTTCTGGAGCGCGGAATTCCGCTCATCGAACGCGGTCGAGGAGATCTGGCGCTGGAACGTATCGAACGGTCCTGGACGACGTGGCGTGGCCGTGCGGTGGAACCGCTCATTCGGGAATCGTTGCTGCGCCTGCAGCCCGATGCCCCGTGGCCGGAAACCGAAGCGGTGGGTGGCTGGTGGAACCGGCAGAACAACCCGGAACTGGATTTGATCGGCGCCGACCGTGAACCCGTCGCGGGCGCAGTGCATTTCGTCGGATCGATCAAATGGCTCGAGTCCAAACCATTCGATCGCCACGATTACGATGCCCTCGCCCGCGGCGTACTCGCGGTTCCCGGCACCGAGTTCGATACGCCGTTGGTGGCGGTTTCGCGATCCGGTGTGGAGCGTGAGTTGCCGATCGCCGCGCACTGGGGACCTGAGGGCATAGTGCGCGCGTGGCAGTGAGGCGCGTCGGGCAGGGCGCCGGTGAGGGGATCACCATCGGCTCGAGCGTCGACGAATCCTATCTTGTGACCTCCACCCCCCACGAAGCATGGCCGGGTGGATGCCGTACGCGGTGCACCACGGCGGCTTGGTCGTGGCCGGATGCAATTGGGGCAGAACCACGACCTCGTGCTCCGGCTACCGTCAGTTGGTGAAGGCGGCGCGGTGTGCCTCGCACCAGGCCGCGAAGGTGCGCGGTGGGCGGCCGAGTAGTTGGGTGACCGTGTCGGTCCGGGCGTCGGCGCGATTTGCTCGGAGGAGGGCGAAGCCTTCGACGATGGCGGCGGCCAGGGCTGGGGGAGCGCCTTGGGGGTATCGGGCGGCGACCGCTTCCTCCGGGGTGGCGGTCTCGCGAATTTTGATGTCTCGGTTCAGGGTTCGGGCGAGGATTGCTACCTGCTCGGCGACGGTCAGGGGTTCGGGGCCGGTGAGGTGGTAGGACTGGCCGGTGTGGCCGGGGTTGGTCAGGCAGCGGGCTGCGACCTCGGCGATGTCGGCTGGGTCGATGGGGGCGAAACGGCCCGGGCCCGAGGGGTCGAGGATCGGGGTGCCGGAGCGGAGGTTGGGGATCCACTCGAGGGCGTTGGACATGTAGCCGCCGGGGCGGAGGATGGTGGCGGGAATTGCGGTGTCGCGCACCAGGTTCTCGCGGTCGCGGTGCCAGGTGCCCATGGCGGGGAGGGGGTCGATCAGGACGTGGGCCGAGGAGATGAGGACTATTCGCTGGACTTCTGCTCGCTCGGCGGCGCGTAGCAGGGTGCGGGTGTGGTCCAGGCCGATGCCGGGGACCAAGAGGAACAGGGCGGTGATGCCGGACATGGCGCGGTCGATGCTTGCCGGGTCGTCCAGGTCGCCGAGTGCGGCCTCGGCGCGGGCGGGCAAGGTCGCCGCGCGGGCCGGGTCTCGGACCAGGGCGCGGAAATCGGTGTCGTGGGAATCGAGGAATCGGGTGAGTTCGCGGCCGATGTTTCCGGTCGCTCCGGTCAGCAGTAGCATGAGATCTCCAGATCGTTAGCCGTCTAGTGAAAAACATTAGACGGCTAATGATTGAGCGTCAATGACCAACCGCACCCGTATGGAGGCTCCGTGACCGAGTTCCTGGATCTGCACGGCCGCACCTCGAAAGTGCTGCGGGCCTTGGCCGATCGCGATATGCGCCGCCTCGGGCTGCACCTGGGGCAGAACCACGTCCTGGCCGCGTTGTGGGAACAGGACGGACGGACGCCGGGGGAGTTGGCGGCCGCGTTGAACGTGACCACGCCGACGGTGGTGAAGATGGCCACCCGCATGGCCGCCGCCGGGCTGCTCACTCGCCGACGCGACGACAAGGACAATCGGCTGGTTCGGCTGTGGCTCACCGATCATGGTCGCGAGCTGCGGGAACCCGTCGAGGCGGAGCGGAAGGCGCTGTCGGACAAGGTCACCGCGGACCTCACCGCCGCCGAACGGGTGCACCTGATGTCCGCGCTGGGCAAGATCCACCGCGCCGCCGCCGACCTGCTCGGCGAACCACTAGAGTTGGGCACATGATTACCGCGATCGTGTTGATCTCCGCCGAACCGGATCGGATTCCGGAGACCGCGCAGGAACTGGCCGACATCAAGGGGGTGACCGAGGTCTATTCGTGCGCGGGGGATGTGGATCTGATCGCCAAGGTCCGGGTCCGCGACCACGAGGAGATCGCCGACGTCGTCACCGGGCACATCAACAAGACGCCCGGCGTGCTGCGCACCGCCACTCACATCGCGTTCAAGTCCTACTCGCGCGCGGACGTGGAAGCCGGATTCTCGATCGGCGAATAGCCGCCCGGATCAGCGGGTCAGCACCGACGCGCCCAGCGCCCGGCCGCTCTGACCCGGTTCGATCACGTGCGTGACACCGCCCTTGCAGCCGGGCAGCAGGTAGACGCTGGCCGGCAGCCCGGTCGCATTGGCGACGTGGAGCCGATGCGGCCAGTGGTGGACGGTCACGCAATCGGACGGCACGCCGTAGCTGCGGCCGTCCACCGACAGCGTGTCGGGATCGGTGGACCCGGCCCGGGCCGAGGGATGAGCGGCGCTCACCGAGACTCCGAGGCCCAGAAGCACGACCACCAGGCCGGGTAGCACCACCGCGTATCGCATAGCGGAACTTTAACGCCGCCGCGGACGGCCGAACGACCACGCGGCGCCGCGGGCCCCGAACTCCCAGGACACTCTGAGCAATCCGCCCAGGGAAAGGCAGGAACCCATGTTCGTGAAAGTCTGCGGACTGACCACCGAAGAACAGATCGACTGGGCCGTCGACCTCGGCTACACCGCCATCGGCGTGGTCGGTACCACCAAGAGCAAGCGGTACGTCGAACCCACGCGGGCCCGCGAACTCGCCGCCTACGCGCGCGGCCGGATCGAATCCTTCGTGGTCGCCTTCGACAAGAGCGAAGTCGACGAGGTGATCGACGACTTCGACATCATCCAGCTCTACCACTGGACCGACCTGCCGAACCTGGCCTACTGCTCGGCCGAGCGGCCCGAACCCGGCCAGAGCTGCCGGTACTTCTTCTACGACGCCAGCCACGGCTCCGGCGTCTTCGCCGCATTCCCCGACTGGCTCGAGCAAGCCCCCGGTCAGGTGGTGCTGGCGGGCGGCCTGACCCCCGACAATGTCGCCGAGGTCATCGCCACCCACCGGCCCTTCGGCGTCGACGTGTCCAGTTCCCTCGAAACCGCGCCCGGCATCAAGAGTTTCGATGCCATGCGCCGGTTCATCGAGGCCACGACAGCCGGCTAGTCCGCGCCGAGCTCGTTGGAAACGGTCACCCAGCGCTCCAGCAGCGCGGTGGCCGCACCCGAATCCACCGTCTCCGCCACCCGCTTCAGGGCCTCGGCCAGCTTGCCGTGCAGATCGGCGTGCACATCGTCGGCGGTCAGGTCGAACGCGACCAGCGCGGCCGCCGAGTTCAACAGCACCGCGTCACGCACCGGACCCGGCTCCCCGGCGAACATCGCGCGCGCGATCGCCGCGTTCATCACCGCGTCGCCGCCCTTCAGCGCCGACGGATCCACCCGCTCGATACCGAGAGTCGTTGGGTCGATGGTGGTTTCGTGCAGCTTGCCGCCCGCCACCACCCACACGTCGGAGGTGTCGGCGGTGGTGATCTCGTCCAGGCCGTCATTGCCGCGCACCACCAGGGCCGAGGCCCCGCGCTCGGCGAACACGCCCGCGATCACCGGCACCAGCTCCCGGAACGCACAGCCGATCAGGCCCGCGCCCGGCTGTGCCGGATTGGTCAGCGGGCCCAGGATATTGAAGACCGTCGGAATCCCGATCTCACCACGCGCCTGCGAGGCGAACCGCAGCGACGGATGGAACACCGGCGCGAAACAGAAACCGATCCCGGTCCGCCGCACACACTCCTCGACCGACTCCGGGCCCAGAGCGATCTTCACGCCCAGCGCCTCCAGCACATCCGCGCCGCCGCTCTTGGAGGAGGCCGCGCGATTGCCGTGCTTGATCACCGGAACCCCGGAGGCCGCCACCACGATCGAGGACATGGTGGAGATGTTCACGCTGCCCGAACGGTCGCCGCCGGTGCCGACGATGTCCACCGCCGCGCCGTTGTAGCGCACCCGGCGCGCGTGCGCGAGCATGCCCCCGGCCAGACCGTTCAACTCCGACGGGGTCGGGCCCTTCATCTTCAGGGCCACACCGAAGGCGGCGATCTGCGCCGAGGTGGCGTTATCGGTGAAGATCTCGTTCATCGCCCACGCGGCCTCGTCCGAGGACAGGTCGTTGCCGTCGGTGAGGATGCCGAGAACTTCTCGCCAGCTGCGCGCGCTCATTGCCTTCTCTTCCCGTTGCCGGATGCCCGGACACCAGTGTGGTTCGGAGGCAAGCCTAGTGCCGAGAACCCGACTCCCGGGACTCTCAGGGTGCGTCGCCTCCGAACCCCCGACTATCGGGGCCGCTCGGCGGGTTGCAGGGCGTCCCAGCCCAGAGCGTCGCCGTCGTGACGCTGGGCCAGGCCCGCCATCCGGGAACGCTCCTGGGAGCAGTGCACGGCGTCGAGGATCTGCACGCGCTGCAAGACCAGCTTCGCGGGGTCCGCGGCGGAGACCGAGGCGGTTTCATAGCCGCCCTGCGCGGCAATGACTTGCACCGCATTCACCTGGGCCGCGGGCAGGCGCAAATGATGCCTGAGCACCACCGGCTGATCCGCCGTCCAGTCCAAGGCCTTGCCGAGGGCCGCCGAGCACGCCTCGGCGTCATCGAAACTCGATGCCACCACCACCAGATCCGGGCGCGCCGGATCCAGTTGTGTTGCGCCGCCGCGCCCTCGCCACCGCCGCCACCACGACTTCACGTCGACTCCCTCTCGCGGGCCCGGAAACAGGCCTCAGCTTCCTCTTACCTGCGCAATCTAGGCTCTGCGGGGACACGCCGGGAACCCGGCGAGAGCCACGCTCGCCCTGGGCTTTCCGACACGTACGACAAAGTTTCGTACCCGCCTACGCCTGTCGTACTACGACAAGTCATACTTACCGGCGTGACGACCGCAGTAGGGACCCCAGGATCGGCCATTACCCAGCGTGTGCATTCGCTGAACCGGCCCAACATGGTCAGCGTCGGTACCATCATCTGGCTGTCGAGCGAGCTGATGTTCTTCGCCGGCCTGTTCGCCATGTACTTCGTTGCTCGTGCCCAGGCACACGGCGTCTGGCCGCCGGAGCCGACCGAGCTGAACCTGAAGCTGGCCGTGCCGGTGACCACGGTGCTGGTGCTGTCCTCCTTCACCTGCCAGATGGGCGTTTTCGCCGCGGAGAAGGGCGACGTGTTCGGCCTGCGCCGCTGGTACCTGCTCACCTTCATCATGGGCGCGTTCTTCGTGGCCGGCCAGGGGTACGAGTACACCAACCTCGTGCACGAGGGCACCACGATCTCCAGCTCCGTGTACGGCTCGGTGTTCTACATCACCACCGGCTTCCACGGTCTGCACGTCATCGGCGGTCTCATCGCGTTCATCTTCCTGCTGGTGCGCACCAAGCTCAGCAAGTTCACCCCGGCGCAGGCCACCGCGGCGATCGTCGTGTCGTACTACTGGCACTTCGTCGACATCGTCTGGATCGGCCTCTTCGCGACGATCTACTTCGTCCGCTAACACCGGACGCGTCGAAACACACAGCCCCGTTTCGGCAACCCCAAACTTGTACAAGTCGGTTCCGTCTACTCCAAAGGGACACAGATGAGTTCATCTCCCCCGTCAGCGCCAGATCCCGAGGGGATCGGCCAGGCCACCAAGACCCGCAAACAGCGCCGCATTCGCCGGAAGCTGGCCGGCGGGCTGGTCCTCCTGATGGGCCTCGTCGGAGCCGGCTTCGCGGCATCGGCCCTGACCCCGCAGGCTCAGGTGGCGACCGCGCACGAGGATCAGTCCGCGCTGATCCGCGAGGGCAAGCAGATCTACGACACCTCCTGCGTCACCTGCCACGGTGTCAACCTGCAGGGTGTCCCGGATCGCGGCCCCAGCCTGATCGGCGTCGGTGAGGCCGCGGTCTACTTCCAGGTCTCCTCCGGCCGCATGCCCGCCGCCCGCAACGAGGCGCAGATCGTGCGCAAGCCGGCGAAGTTCGACGCGCACCAGACCGACGCGATCAGCGCCTACGTCCAGGCCAACGGCGGCGGCCCCACCGTCGTGCGCGACGCCAACGGCGAGATCGCGCAGGAATCCCTCATCGAGGGCCGCGACCTCGGCCGCGGTGGCGAGCTGTTCCGCCTGAACTGCGCCTCCTGCCACAACTTCACCGGCAAGGGCGGCGCGCTGTCCTCCGGCAAGTTCGCGCCCCCGCTGGAAGAAGCCAGCGAGCAGCAGATCTACCTGGCCATGCTGACCGGCCCGCAGAACATGCCCAAGTTCTCCGACCGGCAGCTGACGCCGGACGAGAAGAAGGACATCGTCGCGTACATCAAGGACCGCATGGAGACCAAGTCCGAGGGCGGCTACGGCCTCGGTGGCTTCGGTCCCGCGACCGAGGGCCTGGCGATCTGGGTCGTCGGCATCGTGGCCCTGGTCGGCTCCGCGATGTGGATCGGTTCCCGGTCATGAGTGAACAGGAGCGAAACAGCATGGGGGACAACCCCACCGAACCCACCGACGAGCAGCTCGACGCCATGTCGCGGGACGAGCTGGTCAAGCTCGGCACCGAGCTCGACGGCGTCGACGTCGCCTACCGCGCCCCCCGCTGGCCGGTCGAGGGCACCCGGGCCGAGAAGCGCGCCGAGCGTCGCGTGGCCCTGTGGTTCGGCATCTCCGCGCTCGCGGGTGCCGCTCTGATCGGCGTCTTCCTGTTCTGGCCCTGGGAGTACAAGGGCCGCAACCAGGACGGCAACGGGATGTACACCCTCACCACCCCGCTCTACGGCCTCACCCTCGGCATCGCCGTGCTGGCCGTCGGTGTGGCGATCGTGCTGATCCGCAAGCACTTCATCCCCGCCGAGATCTCCATCCAGGACCGCCACGACGGCCCGTCCTCGGAGGTCAACCGGCGCACCCTGGTCGCGCAGCTGCAGGACGCCGCCGAAACCTCCACCCTGGGCCGCCGCAAGCTCATCACCCGCACCGCGGGCCTGGGCGCGGGCCTGGTAGGTGTCGGCGCGCTGTTCCTGTTCGTCGGCGGCATGATCAAGAACCCGTGGGCCAAGCGCGACAAGGCTCCGCTGTGGGTCTCGGGCTGGACCCCGGACTACCCCGGCGAGACCGTCTTCCTGCGCCGCGACACCGGCCGCCCCGAGGACATCGTCCTGGTCAAGCCGGAGGACCTCGACGGCGGCGCCATGGAAACCGTCTTCCCCTGGAAGGAATCCTGGCGCGGAGACGAGCACGCGACCCTGCAGTCGCTGCGCGGCATCCGCAACGCGGTCATGCTGATCCGTCTGCGCCCGCACGACGCCCAGACCGCGATCAAGCGCAAGGGCCAGGAGAGCTTCAACTACGGCGACTACTTCGCCTACTCGAAGATCTGCACTCACCTCGGCTGCCCCACCTCGCTGTTCGAGCAGCAGACCAACCGGATCCTGTGCCCCTGCCACCAGTCGCAGTTCTCCGCGACCGAGTGGGGTAAGCCGGTCTTCGGTCCCGCCGCCCGCGCGTTGCCGCAGCTGCCGATCACCGTCAATGCCGATGGCTACCTGGTCGCCGCCGGCGACTTCATCGAGCCGCTCGGCCCGGCCTTCTGGGAGCGTCGTTCATGAGCCCTAGCAAAGCGGCCGTCCAGGCCAACGAAATGGACGAGCGCTACCACATGGCTGCGTTCGCCAAGCGATCGATCAACAAGGTCTTCCCGACTCACTGGTCGTTCCTGCTCGGTGAGATCGCGCTGTACGCGTTCATCATCCTGCTGCTGTCGGGTATCTACCTGACGCTGTACTTCGACCCGTCCATGAGCGAGACCGTCTACCAGGGCGCCTACCAGCCCCTGCGCGGTGTCACCATGTCGCGGGCCTACGAGACCGCGCTGAACATCTCCTTCGAGGTGCGCGGCGGTCTGTTCGTGCGCCAGGTGCACCACTGGGCGGCGCTGCTGTTCGCGGCGTCGATCATCATCCACCTGTTCCGCATCTTCTTCACCGGCGCGTTCCGCAAGCCGCGTGAGGCCAACTGGGTGATCGGCTCGCTGCTGCTCATCCTGGCCATGTTCGAGGGCTTCTTCGGCTACTCGATCCCCGACGACCTGCTGTCGGGCACCGGTCTGCGCGCCGCCTTCGGTGGTATCACCATGGGTGTGCCGGTCATCGGCACCTGGATGCACTGGCTGATCTTCGCCGGCGACTTCCCGGGCACCATCATCATCCCGCGCCTCTACATCGCGCACGTGCTGCTGCTGCCGGGCATCATCCTGGCGCTCATCGCCGCGCACGTCGCGCTGGTCTGGTACCAGAAGCACACCCAGTTCCCCGGACCGGGCCGCACCGAGAAGAACGTCGTCGGCGCCCGCATCATCCCGGTGTTCGCCGCCGACCAGGGCGCGTTCTTCGCGCTCACCCTCGGCATCGTCGCGATCATGGGTGGCGTCTTCCAGATCAACCCGATCTGGAACCTGGGTCCCTACAACCCGTCTCAGGTCTCCGCGGGTTCGCAGCCGGACTTCTACATGATGTGGACCGACGGCATGGCGCGTCTCATGCCGCCGTGGGAGCTGTACCTGGGCCGCTACACGGTCCCGGCGCCGTTCTGGGTCGCCCTGATCATGGGTCTGGTGTTCACCGTGCTGATCGCCTACCCGTGGATCGAGAAGCGCCTCACCGGCGACACGGCTCGCCACAACCTGCTGCAGCGTCCGCGCGACGTGCCGGTCCGCACCGCCATCGGCGCCATGGCCATCGCGTTCTACATGGTGCTGACCCTGGCGTGTGTCAACGACATCCTGTCGCTGAAGTTCGACATCTCGCTGAACGCCACCACCTGGTTCTTCCGGATCGCGCTGCTGCTGGCCCCGCCGCTGGCGTACTTCGTGGCCTACCGCTTCTGCATCGGTCTGCAGCGGTCCGACCGCGCGGTGCTCGAGCACGGCATCGAGACCGGTGTCATCAAGCGGCTGCCGCACGGTGAGTACATCGAGGTCCACCAGCCCCTGGGCCCGGTCGACTCGCACGGCCACCCGATCCCGCTGGAGTACCAGGGCGCCCCGGTGCCCAAGAAGATGGTCAAGCTCGGTTCCGCCGGCAAGCCCGGCACCGGCTCGTTCATGCGCGCCGACCCCGCGTCGGAGCAGGCGGAGAACGTCGCCATCGCCCATGAGGAAGAGCACAAGATGCTCGCCGTGCTGGAAGCGGCCCAGAACGCCGCCTCCGGCAAGCAGACCGATCACTGATCGGATCGTCACCAGGGAAGGCCCCGAGTC
>NZ_JBHWHH010000135.1:0-20197 GCF_042732555.1 Nocardia sp. NPDC059764 | reverse complement strand
CGCGCAGATCCTGTCCTGCGCGATCGAGATGTTCGGCGAGCGCCCCTACGCGGCGGTGTCGACCGCCGAGCTGGCCCAGCGGGCCGGGGTGGCGCGCGGGCTGATCAACCACTACTTCGGCAACAAGCGCGACCTGTATTTGGCGGTGGTGCGCCGCATGGTCACGCTGCCGCGGCCGGAGAAGATGGCGGTGCCCACCGGATCGCTGCGGGAACGAGTGGACGCCAGCGTGGCGTGGCTGCTCGACACCATCGGCGAGCACGGCAGCACCTGGGTCAAGGTCACCGGCCACGAAGGCGTCGGCGACGATCCGGAGGTGCAGCGCATCCTCGACGAGGCCGACTACGCCGCCGCCGACCGCATGGTGGCGATGATGGGTCTCGACGATTCGCTGCATTCGGCCGAATTGCGGGCCTTGGTGCGCTGTTACGGCGGTCTGGTCAAGGCCGCCGGGCGCGAATGGATCGTGCGCGGCAGCCTGACTCGCGAGCAGGTGCACCACCTGCTCGCCGACGCTCTCACCACGCTGGTGGCCGAGACGTTCCCGAAGGTCGACGCGAACCCCTAGACGTTCGTGAGCTCCTCGACCTGCCAGTGCACCCCCGTGGTGGCGAGCTGGTCGAGGAAGCTCGCGGCGTCGAAAGCCTGCGCGGGCGCGAGGGTTCCGGCCGCAGCGCCGTCGAGCGCGAGACGGCGTGCGGCCTCGACGGCGATGACCGCGGTGGCCGCGTACGGGTCGAACCCGCTCACCCAGCCTCGCGCCCGGCTGCCATCGACACCGGTCGCCTCGGCCAGGACCAACCAGCGCGACGCGGCCAGGGCGTCGGCGTCGGGGATCTCGGGAATCGTCTCGGCGACGTCACCACCCAGGCCCGCGAAGATCTCACCCATCTCGGTGCGGATCACCCCGCGCACGATCGGGGTGTCGAGGTGGCGGGGGATGGTGTAGACGCCCGGCAATGCCAGCGGCGTCACCGACACCGGGTCCGGTTCGCCGGGCTCGCTGAGGGTGGTGGCCGATGCGTTGGCCGATTGCCATGTCCGGTCGCGGTATTCGACCTGATCGAGCACGGCGATGGCGGCCATCGATCGGGCCGTGCCGCGCGAGGCCGCGCCCGGGCGGCGCAGATCGGCGATGCGGACCTCCCGTAGCGGCGCGTCGAGGCGGGCGGCGGTGAGCGCGGCGATGAGATCACCGGGCACACCGTCATCGGTGACGGCCGGAACGACCGCCACCCCGGCCTGTTTCGCGGGCTCGTCATAGGTGGTCAGAATCGTGTGCAGGTAGGCGGGTTCGCCGGTGGTGTCGATGTAATGGCGGCGGGCGGCGATCGCGGCCCGCACCACCGGCTCACCCCACAGGGTGAACGGTCCGGCGGCGTTGACGACCGCGTCGCTGTCGGCGAAGGCGGCGGCCAGGGCGGCGGTGTCGTCGAGGGCGGCCACCCGGATCTCGGCGTCGGGGACGCCGGTGCGGGCGGCGACGGCCCGCAACCGGGTCTCGTCGCGGCCCACCAGGATGGGGGACAGGTCGCGGCGCGCGAGTTCGGCGACGATGAGCGAACCGGTGAAACCGCTCGCGCCGTGCACGGCAATACGCATGGGGACAACTCCATCGGGTGAGGGGATGCGGCCGGGAATCGGCTCGCAACCCACGCTAGGCACGCCCGCTCGGACGATCCATGCTCGACAGTCCGGTCCCGATGTCCGATCGTCCGGGGCCGCGGGCGCCGCCGGTACGGTGGGATCCGTGGACATCCTCAGTGACGCGGTCGCCGCGATGCGGCTGGGCACACCGCATTCCAACCGCACCGTCCGGCACGGCAGCTGGCGCACCCACTTTCCCGCCGCCGGCAACAGCGCCGGTTTCCATGTCGTGCTGCAAGGTTCGTGCTGGCTGCTGCCCGACGACGGCGACCCGATCCACCTCCAGGTCGGTGACGTCGCGTTCATGCCGCGCAGCCGCGGCCACGCCATCACCGACCGCCCCGACAGCGATCCCGGCCCCGCCACGGTCGGACCCGACACCGTATTGCTGTGTGGCGCTTACTCTCTCGACAACGCCCGCCCGCACCCCGCGCTGGCCGAGCTGCCCGATGTGATCCATCTGCCCGCCCGCGTCGGCCACCACAGCCCGCTGCGCGCCGCGATCGACCTGCTCGGCCACGAACTCGACACCGGCGACGGATCCGGGGCCATCGCGCCCCTGCTCGAAGTGCTGCTGCTGTTCCTGCTGCGCGCCTGGCACCAGGCCCACCCCTCCGACACCGGCTGGGTCGGCGCGCTGCGCGACCCGGCCGTGCACACCGCCCTGCAAGCCATCCACGCCGACCCCGCCGAATCATGGACCGTGCAATCGTTGGCCGACCGAGCGGGCGTGTCGCGGTCGGTGTTCGCGCAACGGTTCACCGCCACCCTGGGCATCGGCCCGCTCACCTATCTGACCTGGTGGCGCATGACCGGCGCGGCTCGGCTGCTACGAGACACCGACCTGCTGCTGCGCGTCGTGGCCGAAAAGTCCGGGTACACCTCCGAATACGCGTTCGCCAAAGCGTTCAAACGCGAATTCGGGGTCGCACCGGGAAGATTTCGCGCCGAGGAATGCAATCCGATCATGAACCGTTGAGGCCCGGTATGGCATTCGACGGCTTGGGAACATTCGGTGTGTGGCAGCCCTATCCGCAGTTCACCCCGGAATCCGCGCGGGAGATCGAGGAACTCGGCTATGGCACGATCTGGCTGGGCAGTTCCCCGCCCGCCGAGTTCGACGGCTACGAGCAACTGCTCGCCGCCACTGAATCACTGGTGGTCGCCACCAGCATCGTCAATGTGTGGGCCTCGGCGCCCGAAGCCGCCGCCGACACCTACCTGCGCCTGGACGAGAAATTCCCCGGACGCTTCCTGCTCGGCATCGGCGCGGGCCACCGCGAACACACCGCCGACTACACCAAACCCTATGACGCGCTGGTCGACTACCTCGACGTCCTCGACGCCCGCGGCGTCCCCCAGCACGGTCGCGCCCTGGCCGCCCTCGGCCCGCGCGTGGCGCGCCTGGCCCGTGACCGGACCATAGGCGCCCTGCCCTATTTGACGGTCCCCGACCATACCGCGGAACTGCGCGGCATCCTCGGCCCCGAGGCCCTGCTCGCGGTCGAACACAAAGTGGTCCTCGACGACGACCCGGCCCGCGCCCGCACCCAGGGTCGCGACCGCGCCGGCTTCTACCTCGGGTTGAGCAACTACACCAACAACCTGCGCCGATTCGGACTCGACGACACCGACCTCACCGCCCCCGGCAGCGACCGCTACGTCGACGCCGTCGTCGCCCACGGCACCGCCGACCAGGTCGCCGACCGCTTGAACCAGCACCTGCGTGCCGGAGCCGACCACGTCGCCATCCAGGTCCTCGGTGACGACGCCACCGCGGTCCTGCGCGCCCTGGCCCCCGTTCTCACCGCGGACCGGGACTGACACCGATTCCGGGCGACAGGCATGATGCATGTCGCCCGGAATCAGCCGCTTTCACTGCTTTTCGAGCCCGTTCACGGCTTTCTCCAGCCGGGAAGCCCGCGTTTTCGCCGTTCTCGTGCGCAGTACGTCCAACACGATCAGGTACTGGCCTGTGCGGTCGAGCGCCTCGAACGCGGTTCGCGCCCGCGGCCGCGCCGCCAAGGCCGACGCCAAATCCTCGGGCACGGTGAAGTTCGCCTGCGACGGATACGCCGCCGCCCACCGCCCGTCCACGCGCGCCGCCTCCACTTCCGCGAGCCCCGGCCCCCGCATCCGCCCCGCCGCCGTCAACGCCGCCACCTTGTCGACGTTCACCTGCGACCAGAAGCTTCCGGGCCGCCGCGGCACATACTTCTGCAGATAGAACTCGCCATCGAGTCCCTTGCGCTGCCCGGAGATCCAGCCCCAGCACAACCCCACATCCACCGCCTCGTCCTCGGACAGCGACGCGATCCCCGATCCCTTCTTCGCCATCCGAATCCACACCCCCTTCGCGCGCCCGTGATTGACCTCGAGCCAGGCATCGAACGCCTCCGCATCACCGAACGCCACCGAATCCATACCCGCCACTGTCGCAGACCGCACCGACACCACCGCGGATCGCCGCGACCGGGCCACGCGACGCGACATCACCGGCTGCCCTCAACGACACGAGCCCCCACCCTGTTCGCGCTGCGCACCGTACCCAGCGTCCGGTCCCTCCGCGAAGAAGCCTCCGCCCTCATCAGCGCCGACCGCACCATCGACCTCGCGGCACTGGAGCGCACCTTCGCCATCCGCATCAACGACGGCGTCGCCGCGATCCTGGTCACCGCCGCCCTTGCCGCCCTGCTGGTTTCACGAACCCCCTACGTCGGGCTGGTCCCGCACCGGCTCGCCGCCCACTACGGCGACACGTTGGGCCTGCGCTGGTTCGACATTCCCGCACCCCTGCCCGAAGTCGACATCCGGTGCGCTGGCACGCCCGCCTCGACGCCGACCCCGCTCAACGCTGGCTCCGCGAGACTCTGCACACCGCACTGGGTTCGCCGGGCGCATAACAGTTCCCACTTCGCCAGGTCCGAAACCCCCAATCCCGCTCCAGAATTGTCCCAGACACACCTTGCCGGGGTGGTGGTGGCGCCGCTACCGTGGATCGATGACGACCCACAGCTCCGCCACCGCTGCCGGACTGCCCGCCGGAGTGCACGGCACCGCCGACCCCCGATTCGATTCCGCCATACGGACATTCGCCCGCGTCCTGGCCGGACGCCGCGGCAACGGCGGCGCACTCGCGGTGTATCAGGACGGCGAACTGGTCGTCGACATCCACGCCGGCGCCGCCGACGCGCACGGCACACCCTGGACCGCCGACACCGGCGCCATGGTGTACTCGGCGTCCAAGGGTGTCTCGGCCACCGTCCTCGCGCGTCTGGCCGATCGCGGCCTGCTCGACTACGACGCCCCCGTCGCCGAATACTGGCCCGAATTCGCCGCCAACGGCAAAGCCCGCATCACCGTCACCGAACTGCTCAGCCACCGCGGCGGACTCTCGGGCCTGCCCGCCGTCACCCCCGACGACGTCCTCGACCACGAACTCATGGAACAACGCCTCGCGGCCGCGAAACCCGATCACCTGCTGGGCAAACCGATCTACCACGCGCTCACCATCGGCTGGCTCATGGCCGGTCTCGCCCGCGCCATCACCGGCCACGACATGACCCGCCTCTACCGCAGCGAGGTCGCCGAACCCCTCGGCGTCGACGGCATCCACCTGGGCCGCCCGCCCGCCGGATCCCGCACCCGCCCCGCCGACCTGGTCGGATCGCTGAAAAACCTGGCCGAGCACACCATTCCGGGCCCGGTCGCCACCGCCGTCCCGCAACTGCCGCGCCTGCTGCGCTCCCCGATCTCCTCCATCTACGTCCCCGGCCTGGAATCGATCTTCCGCGGCGACCGCCCCGCCATCCTCGACACCGCCCTGCCCGCCGGCAATGCCGTGTGCACCGCGCCCGCCCTGGCCAAGATGTACAGCGCCCTCGCCGGCGGTGGCACCGTCGACGGCCGCAGCTACCTGTCGCCGGAAACCGTTCGGGGCCTGCAACGCATCCGCACCTACCGGCTCGACCGCGCCCTGGTCATCCCGTTCTGGCATGTCGGCTACCACAGCTTCCCGTCCCCGCACGCCCCGCGCGGCTACGGACACATGGGGTTGTTCGGATCGATGGGCTGGGCCGACCCCGACTCCGGTGTGGCGGTCGGATTCGTGCACAACCGCATGTCCGCGGGCTGGAGTCCGGTCGACCAAACCCTGTTCGTGGCCCTGCTGCACCTGATCCTGCGCGGCGCCCGCCAACCCGCCGCGCTCGCCGTCGAGCGCACCGCCGGAGCCGCCTGAGCCGCGAGTCGATCTTGCCCACTGCTGCAACGGGTTCTAGATTGGCTGCATGCAGGGGGAGTCGAACCACAAGCTGGCCATCCGAAACGTTCGAATCTTCGACGGCCACACCATCACCGCACCGACCACCGTCGTCATCGACGGCACCGTCATCGGAACCGACCCCGTCGGCGCCGAACACCTCGACGCCGACGGGGCCATCCTCATCCCGGGCCTCATCGACGCCCACATCCACCTCGACAGCCCGCACGCGCTGGATACCTATGCCGCCCACGGCGTCACGACCGCACTCGACATGGGATCGGTCGACACCGCCCTGATCGAGCAGGCGCGCGCCCGCACCGCCACGACCACCCTGCGCTGCGCCGGAGCGCCGATCATCGGTTCCGTGGGCGTGCACGCCCACGTCCCCGGCATCGCCGAGGTCGGCATCATCCGCCACCCCGACGACGCCGAAGCCATGGTGGCGCACCGTGTCTCGACCGGCAGCGACTACATCAAGCTGATTCTGGAAGCACCCGGCGAAGGCGGCCCCGACGCCGACACCACCAAAGCCGTCGTCACCGCCGCCCACGCCCGCGGCCTGACCGTCGTCGCCCACACCTCCACCCCCGGCGCGTACGCCATGGCCATCGACGCCGGAGTCGACGCCCTGACCCACGTCCCCATCGGCGCCCGCCTGCCCGCCGCCGACATCGACCGCCTGGCGACCGGCGCCCACGTGGTGATCCCCACCCTCGTCATGATGGAAGGCGTCGCCGACATCCACGGCGTCGCACAGTATTTCCCGGCGTCGCTGAAAACCGTCGGCGTCCTGCACGCCGCGGGCGTCCCCATCCTCGCCGGCACCGACGCCAACCAGATGACCGGCATCCCCGTCCACCCACCCCACGGCGCGAGCCTGCATCACGAACTCGAGCTCCTCGTCCGGGCCGGACTCACCCCCGCCGACGCCCTCAACGCCGCCACGACCCTGCCCGCCCGCCACTTCGGCCTCACCGACCGCGGCGCCATCGCCCCGGGCCTGCGCGCCGACCTGGTCCTGCTCGACGCCGACCCCCTCGCCGACATCACCGCCACCCGCGCCATCCGCAAGATCTGGTGCGCGGGAACCGAACACGCACCCGCGCAGACACTCTCGGCCTAGCCCATGCCCGCCACCCGTCGGCGTCGGGCCCGCGTGTGGGCACTGTTCCTCGCCGGATCGGCGGGAAGCTAGTCGGCGTCCTTGCGGGCTTTGCTCGGCTGCACGCGCGGCGGCTCATTGGGCATCTTCGGATACACGGGCGGCCACGGGGCATCCATCAAGCCCGCGGCCATGTCCTTGTCCGACATCTCCAACAGCGGAGCCAGCGACTGCGGGGTGCGGTCGGCCCACGGATCGCCCAGTTCGGCGACACGGGCGGGAACGGTGGCGATGGTCAGGTCATCGGGCACGATCGTGGCCAGCTCGTCCCAGAAGATCGGGGTCGAGACCTGCGCGCCGACCTTCGGGCGCGCGCACCACGCGCCGAAAACCGTTTTGTGCGGGGCATTCTGGTTGAAATCGACGAACACCCGCGAGCCGCGCTCCTCTTTCCACCACGCCGCGGTGATGTCGTCGGGATGACGGCGTTCGAGTTCACGGGCCAGCGCGACCGCCGCCGCCCGAACCTGGTAGCCGTCCCATTCCGGCTTCAACATCGCGTACAGGTGCAGGCCCCGCGAACCGGAGGTCTTCACGCGCACATCGATACCCAGTTCCGTGCACAACTCGCGGGTCGCGAACGCCGCGGCCCGCAGATCGTCGAAACCGATGCCGGGGGAGGGATCCAGATCGATGCGCAGCTCATCGGTGACGCCGGTCGGCGGCAGCACATTCCCCGCCGCGTCGAGCACCGGCGGGAACGTGGACGCCGCCTCGGCGCCGGCGTGGGTGGGCCAGACGTGGAACCCCAAGCAGCCCAGGTTGACCGCCCATACGATATGCGCCATATCGACCGCGACCAGCGCGTCACTGGTGGTGCCGTTGGGGGTGGACACGACTGTGGTCTGCAACCAGTCCGGCGCCGAGGACGGAACCCGCTTCTGGAACCACGACTTGCCCGACGCCCCGTCCGGGTAGCGCTCCAGCAGCACCGGCCGCCCGCCGATGGTCCGCATGATCGGATCGGCAACGGCCAGATAGTAATTCACCAGATCCAGCTTGGTGTCCCCGCGCTTGGAGAAATACACCTTGCCCGGATTCGACACCGGCACCGTGCGCCCGGCGACCTCGATCTGCACCGAATCACTCACCGCGCGGTCCCTTTCGACTTTCTGGCCTCGTCGAAGATATCGGCCAGCTCGGCGGGCGCGACCTCGTCGAGCTGAGCGTAGGTGCACGACTCGGGGGTGCGGTCGCTACGGAACCGCACCAGCCGCCCGCCGTGGCGGAACCGCCCGGCCATCACATGCTCGTAGCGCACCTCCGCCACCAGCTCCGGCCGCAACGCCTCCCACGACAGATCCTTGCCGCCGGTCCAGCGGCTCACCCCGCCCGGCATCTTCCCGTCCGCCTTGGTCTGGGCGGCGGCATCGGCCCAGGAACGCCACGGATGATTCTCCAGGGCGTTCTCCCGCAACGGGGCCAGCTCGTCGACCAGTTCCTTGCGCCGGGCCGCGGTGAACGACGACGCCACCCCGACATGATGCAGAGTGCCCTCGTCGTCGAACAGGCCCAGCAGCAGCGACCCCACCCCTCGGCCGTCCTTGTGCCAGCGGAACCCGGCCACCACGCAGTCGGCGGTCCGCTCATGCTTGATCTTGAGCATCACCCGCTTGTCCTGCAGATACGCCAGATCCGACGCCTTGGCCATCACCCCGTCGAACCCCGCGCCCTCGAACCGGGTGAACCAGTCCGCGGCGACATCGGGATCATCGGTGATCGGCGTCAGATGGGTGCCCGGATGCGAGCCGTCGAGCACCGTCTCGAGCAGGGCGCGCCGCTCGGCGAACGGCCGCCCGGTCAGATCCTCGTCACCCAACGCCAGCAGGTCGAAGCCCACGAAACTGGCGGGGGTCTCCGCGGCCAGCTTCGTCACCCGCGACGCCGCCGGATGCAGCCGCTGCTGCAGCGTGTCGAAATCCAGGCCGTTCTCGGTGACGACCACGATCTCCCCGTCCACCACGCACCGCGGCGGCAGCGCCTGACCCAGTAGTTCCACCAGTTCGGGGAAATACCGGGTCAGGGGCCGGTCATTGCGGGAACCCAGCTCGATCTCGGGTCCATCGCGGAACACGATGCAGCGGAAGCCGTCCCATTTCGGTTCGAACCGCAACCCCGCATCCCGGGGCAGCTCCGACACCGATTTGGCCAGCATCGGTTTCACCGGCGGCATGACGGGCAACAGCACACGGCCTCCTCGGTTCGCGGCGGATCCGAGACCGATCGTAATGCGAACCGGTCAGTTTTCGAGCCACCCGTGCGCGTCGGCGAACGAGGTGAGCCGATCCCGAATCGTGATGATCTCCGCCGCCGTCAACTGCGGCGAGGCATCCAACAGCAGTTCGGTGATCAACCGGCGATGCTCGGCCGCGGTCATCTGCCCCGCCGCGCGATGCTCCTTGGCCTTGTGCCGCACCGGCGCCGCGGCCTGACCCGGCACCACCGCCAGATTGATCGCCTTCGGACCCCGATCACCCTCGGTCACATCGAATTCGAAAACCCGCCCCTGGCGCAG
Source organism: Nocardia sp. NPDC059764 (assembly GCF_042732555.1). Lineage (NCBI taxonomy): Bacteria > Bacillati > Actinomycetota > Actinomycetes > Mycobacteriales > Nocardiaceae > Nocardia > Nocardia sp. NPDC059764. The sequence continues at coordinate 10,609 of NZ_JBHWHH010000135.1, read as the reverse complement.
CTCGTCCTCATCCAACCCGATGTCGTTGACATGCACGAACACATCCGGGCCGCCGTCTTCCGGACGGATGAACCCGAAACCCCGAGAGCTGTCGAACGACACCAATTTCCCGATGGACACCTAAACACCCGCTCCTCGTCGCCGCGTCCCTCTGGCGGTCACTCTAGTCCGCGGGCTGATCATTGTTGGAGGAAAGTGCCTTTTGCAACGAATTGAAGACCGTCAACCCCTGGCCCACCATCCCGTTGACGATCTCCGACACCCCGTCGGGACCATTGAGCACCGTCAGGTTCGCCTTCGACAGCCCGCCCGCGGCCTGCTTGACGATCTCGGGCAACTGCTCGATCAGCAGCTGATCGAGCGCGATCCGATTGTTCGACGCCGCCGCCTCGGCCTGGATCCGGGTGCGATCGGCCTCGGCCTCGGCGAGAATGCGCACCCGATCCGCCTCCGCCAGAGCGGGTTTGACCACCTCGGCCTGCAACTGCTGCTCCCGCAGCTCCGCCTGCTTGCGCGCCTGCTCGGCCTGGGCGGCGAGCACCTCCTGCATGGCGGTGGCCTGCGCCAGCGGACCCGCCTGCGCGGCTTCGGCATTGGCCTTGTCGATATCGCGCTGATACTGTGCCCGCAGGATCGCGGTCTCGCGCTGATACTCGGCCTGCTTGCGCTGGGACTCCTGCTCGGCCTGGGCGGCCAGCTGGGCGGCGGCGGCCTGCGCGATCTGCGCGTCACGCTGCACCGCGGCATTGTGCGGGGCGGCCAGGGCGGAGATGTAGCCCAGATTGCCGTCGTCGATGTGCTGGATCTGGAACGAGTCCACCCACAACCCGATATTGCTCATCTCCACCTTCGAGGCCACCAGCACCTCGTCGGCCAGCTTCTGGCGCTCGCGAATGATCTCCTCGACCGTCATCGACCCCACGATCGAGCGCAGATGACCGGAGAAGATGCGCCCGGTCAGTACACTCATCTCCTTCTCCTGCTCGGACAGGAACCGTTGCGCCGCATTGACGATCGACTGCTCGTCATTGGCGACCTTGAACGCGATCACCGCCCGCACATCGAGCTGGATGGCCTGCTTGGTGACGCAGCGTTCCCCGATCTCGGCCTCGAACATCGCCAGCGACAGATACCGCACCTTGCGGAACAACGGCACCACCCAGGCGCCGTGACCGATGATCACCCGGAACGGCGCGCCGCCGTCCTTGCCGTGACGGCCGCCGCTGACCAGCATGGCCTCATCGGGATCGGGTACGTGATAACCCAGCATCGTGTGTGACTCCCCTCGAACGTGGTTCGAACCATTTCCGAACAATCAATCGCCCGGAAGCGGGACCCACGCAACAACATCGACGACACGACCGGGATGAACGGCGACCACCAGCACCGACGCACCGGCGGACAGCGGCTCGCGGGCACGCGCGATGTAGAGCTCGGTTCCCCCTCGGATGGCGACCTGCACCTCACCCAGGGCTCCCTCGCCCCGGATCGGCGAGGTCAGCGTACCGGTCAGGCCCACTACCGGGTCGGTCATCGAGAGTGTTCTCCTCGCCGTACTTCGCTGAGAACGCCAGGGTACGCGCGGTGCGCGTGGGGTTCGGCGGTCCGCCGCGCACTTGCTTCAAGGTTGCTACCGCTCGGTATGCTTTGGGAATTCGACTCCGAAGCGACCTGTCCGCGGTAGAGAGGACCTGCGCATGGGCACCGAGAGAAAAATGTGCTGGTTTCACGGCCGACCGGCTGGCAGGCTGAAGCGGTGACCACCCCTCCGGATACCAAGGCGGCCGACTCCGCCGACGACAAGCTGGACATCGGCGTCTTCAAAATCGCCGGTGTCGTGGTGCTCGGCGCCATCATGTCGATCCTCGACGTCACGGTCGTGACCGTCGCCATCCCCACCTTCCAGCACGACTTCAACACGACCTACGCCATCGCCGCCTGGTCCATGACCGGCTACACCCTCGCGCTGGCCACCGTCATCCCCCTCACCGGCTGGGCCGCCGACCGATTCGGTACCAAACGCCTCTACATGATGGCGCTGGTGTTCTTCGTGATCGGCTCGGTGCTGTGCTCGACAGCCTGGAACATCGAGTCCCTCATCGCCTTCCGCGTCATCCAGGGTCTCGGTGGCGGCATGCTCATGCCGCTGGGCATGACGATCATGACCCACGCCGCGGGCCCCACCCGCATCGGACGCGTCATGGCCGTGCTCGGCGTGCCCATGCTGCTGGGCCCCATCGGCGGCCCCATCCTGGGCGGCTGGCTCATCGACTCCTTCAGCTGGCACTGGATCTTCCTGATCAACCTTCCCATCGGCATCATCGCGCTGGTCCTGGCCTACACGATCTTCCCGCGCGACAATCCCGAACCGTCGCAGAGCTTCGACTTCCTGGGCATGCTGCTCGCCTCGCCCGGTCTGGCCGCCTTCCTGTTCGGTGTGTCCTCCATCCCCGGTGAAGGCACCATCAAGTCGGCCAAGGTGCTCATCCCCGCCATCATCGGCGCGGGTTTGCTGATCGCGTTCGTCTTCCACGCGCTGCGCACCGAACACCCGCTCATCGACCTGCGGCTGTTCAAGAACAAATCGCTGCGCTACGCCGTCATGACCATGACCCTGTTCGCCATGGCGTTCTTCGGCTCCGGTCTGCTGCTGCCCTCGTATCTGCAGCAGGTGCGCGGTGAATCCACGCTGGCCGCCGGTCTGCTCATCGCACCGCAGGGCTTGGGCGCGATGCTGACCATGCCGATCGCCGGCCGCCTGGTCGACAAGATCGGTCCCGGCAAGATCGTGCTCACCGGTATCTCGATCATGACGTTGTCGATGGCCGCGTTGACCCAGGTCAAGGCCGACACTCCCTATCCGATGCTGTGCGGGGTGCTGTTCATCATGGGTCTGGGCATGGGCTGCACCATGATGCCGACGATGACCGCCGCCATCCAGACCCTCACCCACGGTGAGGTCGCGCGGGGTTCCACCCTGATGAACATCGTCAACCAGACGGCCGGGTCCATCGGCACCGCAACCATTTCCGTGGTGCTGACCACCCTGCTCAACCACCGGCCCGAAGCCAAGATGGCCATCGGATCGCACTACGATCCACGCATCTCCCAGCAGGTTCCGCCGCAGGTCCTCGCTGACGGCTTCGATCAAGCCGCCCAGGCGTTCGCCCACACCTTCGTGGTGGCCACCGTGCTGCTGCTGGCGACGCTGGTCCCGGCGTTCTTCCTGCCGCGCACCAAACCGGCCACCCCGGCCGCGGCCGACGCACCCGCGGTCGTGCACTGAGATAACACCGTCGAGAGCCCACCCGGAAGAGGTTGTCCCGGGTGGGTTTTCGCGTTTCTCAGCGCCGCGGCCCCGAGCTTGCCAGGTGTTCGGCGTAGAAGAACAGCAGCCCCGTCGCCGCCGAAATCGCCGCCAGCAGCCAGAACCGGATGATCACCGTGGTCTCCGGCCAGCCGGTCAGCTCGAAATGATGATGGAACGGGGCCATCTTGAACACCCGGGTGCGCGTGGTGCGGAACATGACGATCTGCAAGGCCACCGACGCGATCTCGGCCACGAACAACGCGCCGACCGCGACCATCAGCAGTTCGGTGCGCGTGGTGATCGACAACCCGGCCAGCAGCCCGCCCAACGCCAGCGACCCCGTGTCGCCCATGAAGATCTTCGCCGGAGCCGCGTTCCACCACAGGAATCCCACGCACGCCGCCGCGCCCGCCGCGCACACCACCGACAGATCCAGCGGATCACGCACCGTGTAGCAGCCCGGCACCGCCCGGGTCGCGCATGCGTGCGCGTACTGCCAGAACGTGATCAGCACATACGAACCCAGCGCCAACCCCACCGAACCGGCCGCCAAACCATCCAGGCCGTCGGTGATATTGACCGCGTTCGACCACGCCACCACGATGATGCACGCCACCAGCAGGAACCCCGCCACCGCCAGCGACACCGTGGAAATGTCGCGCACGATCGAGATCTGCTTGCTGCCCGGCGTCAGCCCCGACCCGCCGCGGAACCGCAACGCCAGCACCCCGAACACCACCGCCGCGCACAACTGCCCGACCAGCTTGCCCGACGCCGTCAACCCCAGCGAGCGCCGCTGCGACAACTTGATCGCGTCATCGGCGAACCCCACCGCCCCCAACGCCGTCGCCAGCCCCAGCACCAGCAGCCCCGACGCCGACGCGCCCCGCCCGTCGAAATGCCGCCCCACCAGCGTCGCCGCCCCGTACCCGCACCAGATCGCGACCAGGATCGCCAACCCGCCCATGGTCGGGGTGCCCCGCTTGGACAGATGACTCGACGGGCCGTCCGGGCGGATCGCCTGCCCCCACCGCTGCCGCGTGAACAGCCGAATCAGCAACGGCGTCACCGTGATCGACACCACCAGCGCCACCAGCGCCGCCACCAGAATCTGCCGCATCGCACCCCCTCGAAACCCGAAATCCGGTCACATGCTAACCGCCGCCGGAACGAAAGGGGCCCCCGTGATTGTTAGCGTGAGATATGACCACCCCGGGTGCGCGCCGCGACCAACTGCGAGAGTTCCTGCGCGACAGACGCGCCCGCATCACCCCCGACCGGGTCGGACTCCCCACCGCCGGCCGCCGCCGCACCCCCGGCCTGCGCCGCGAAGAACTCGCCCTCCTCGCCGGAGTCGGCGTCTCCTGGTACACCTGGCTCGAACAGGGCCGCGATATCACCGTTTCCACCGACGTCCTCGACGCCATCGCCGCCGCCCTGCTCCTCGATGACACCGAACGCGCCCACCTGTATGTCCTTGCCGGCCTCAACCCGCCCTGCCGCGGCGGCGACACCGGTGGCGACATCACCCCCGAAACCCGCAACCTGCTCGACGCCTGGGGAACCCGCCCCGCCGTCCTGCGCGACCGCTACTGGACCGTCCTGGCCTACAACGACGCCGCCCGCGCCGTCTTCGGCTACGACGGCCCCGGTCACAACTGCCTCATCACCTACTTCACCAACCCCCGCTACCTGGCCATGATCGACCACTGGCGGCAGGCCGCCCCCGCCGTCGTCGCCGCCTACCGCGCCGACACCGCTCCCTGCCCCGACGACCCCGGCTTCGACGCCATCATCACCGACCTGGCCCATCGCAGCCCCGAATTCGCGGCCTTGTGGTCGCGCCACGACGTCGGCACCCCCACCCAAGCAGTCAACGCCCTCCAACACCCCGAAGTCGGCGAACTCCACTTCGACACCACCACATTGACCCTCGCCGACCGCCCTGACCACCACATAGTCCTCTACAACCCCCGCCCGAACACCGCCACCGCCGAAGCCCTCGACCACCTCCACCGCCTCCGCCTGGCACCACCCGCGTGAACGGCACCTCGACCGGTGTGCCCTGGACGAACGTCTAGGGGTTCGGGCGGTCGTCTGTAGCGGAACGGGTTGCGGGGAAAAGTCTTTCGACAGCGGTCACGATGGCCGCGCGGCGCGCGAGGGCGAACTCCGACTGCGTACCGGTAGCGGCGGAGTTGTCCACGCCGAGCCGGTCGGCCCAGGCCATGGCGAGTTGATTGACGAACATCAGGATGTCGAGCGGATCCCAGGACGGATCGAGGTGTCCATCCTGCTGGGCGCGGCGGATCTGCGCGGTCTTGCGGATCGCCGTGTCGCGGGTGGCGTCGTCGGGATCGGTGCCGGCGAATTCGAGTTGGCCCCAGCGCATCAGGAGAAGGTTCTCGCGGTGGGCGGTGAAGTAGTCGTGGATGCGGCCCGCATAGCCCGGTAGGTCGGTCGGGTCCAGGCGGGTGGCCTCGGCGACGGCGTCGAGTTCCTGGGCGGCGATGAAGCGGTAGAGCTCTTCTTTGCTGCGGAAGTACGCGTACACGCGTTCCTTGCTGGTCTTGGCCGCCTTCGCGATGCGGTCGACCCGCGCCCCGGCGATCCCGTGCCGCGCGAACTCGCTCTTACCCGCTTCGAGGATGCGGTCGCGGGTCGAATCGGCGCGGGAAGGGCTGGTCATACCCCCGATCCTAGCAAAACCGAACTGTTTGGTTTGACGGGTGCGGCAGCCACGCGTAGCGTCAAACCAAACAGTTCGGTTTGACAGGAGGCGCCCATGCAGCGCAGGACACTCGGCACCCAGGGCCTGACCGCCTCGGCGATGGGCTACGGATCGATGGGCACGGTCGTCGGTTACGGCGCGACCGATGACGAGCAGTCGGTCACCGCGATTCGGCGCGCACACGAGCTCGGCGTCGACTTCTTCGACACCGCCGAGATGTACGGATGGGGTGAGGGAGAGAAGCTGCTGGGCCGCGCGCTGTCCCCGGTGCGCGACGAGGTGGTGATCGCCACCAAATTCGGGTTCACCCGCGCGTTCGGCACCGATTCGCGCCCCGAGCACATCCGTGAGGTCGTGGAGAACAGTCTGCGCAACCTCGCCGTGGACAGCATCGATCTGCTGTATCAGCACCGCGTGGACCCGGCGGTCCCGATCGAGGACGTCGTGGGCGCCATGGCCGAGCTCGTCGCAGCGGGCAAGGTGAAATACCTCGGACTGTCCGAGGCCGGGCCCGAACAGATCCGCAAAGCCCATGCGGTGCACCCGATCTCGGTCCTGCAGACCGAGTACTCGATCTTCGCCCGCGACGCCGAACCACTGTTCGGGCTGCTCGAGGAACTCGGCATCGGGTTCATCGCCTATTCCCCGCTCGCCCGCGGCTTCCTCACCGGTGCCGTGCAACCGATCGACGACTACGACCCCACCGACTTCCGCCGCCGCCTGCCCTGGTGGAGCCCGGAGAACTACGACACCAACATCGACATCGTCGAGCAGCTCACCCAACTCGCGAAATCCCACGGCGCCACCGTGTCCCAGCTGGCACTGGCCTGGCTGCTGGCGCAGCAGGACTACATCGTCCCGATCCCCGGGTCCCGCAATCCGGACCGCGTCACCGAGAACATCGCGGCCGCGGACCTCGTCCTCAGCGCCGCGGACCTCGCCCGAATCACCGATATCGCACCCACCGGCGGACACGGTGGCCGCGGCACACCCTCGCCCTGGCTCTGACCTACTCGCCGTTGGCGCGTCGTGGCCATCCAGCGCGACCGCGGCCACGGAAGGTGGTGGTGTCACACCCACGATAAGCACGCACTGTTTGCCCACCGCGCAGCCCGGCACGCTGAAGGCATGACGCACAACGGAAACCGGTTCGAGAACAAGATCGCACTCATCACCGGCGGCAGCAGTGGTATGGGACTGGCCACCGCGCATCGGCTCATCGCCGAAGGCGCGCAGGTGATCATCACCGGCCGCGACAAGGCCCGCCTGGACGCCGCGGTCGGCGAACTGGGGGAGCGCGCCACCGCGGTGGCTGGTGATGCCACCGATTCCGAGGATCTGGCCACGCTGGCGCGCACCGTCATCGAACGCTTCGGCCGCCTCGACGTCGCGTTCGTCAATGCGGGCGTCGGCGCGTTCCAGCCGTTCACCACCGTCACCCCGGACGAATTCGACCGGATCGTCGCCCTCAACTTCAAGTCGGCGTTCTTCACCGTCCAGCACATGCTCCCGCTGCTGTCGGCGGGGGCCGCGATCGTCATCAACGCCTCCTTCGCCACCTACCGTGGTGCGCCCGGCACCGCGCTCTACACCGCCACGAAGGCCGCGGTCCACTCGCTGGCCCGCACCCTCGCGGCGGAGTTGGCCCCCAAGGGAATTCGTGTCAACTCGATCAGTCCGGGCTACACCGACACCCCGGCCTTCCGCGCCGAGACCACTCCCGAGACTCAGAACGAGGCGGCCTCGCGGGTTGCGCTCGCCCGCATCGGCACCTCCGACGACGTGGCCGCCGCGGTCGCCTTCCTGGCCTCCGCCGACGGCTCCTACGTCACCGGACAGGACCTGCTCGTCGACGGCGGCCTCACCACCGTCATCCCCTCCGCCATGGTCTGAGCCGGGTACGCGCCATTGCCGCGAACGGTGGGGAAAGCGCTGTTCACTGCTCGGTTTCCACCGGCCGCGGCACCGTGCGCCAGCCGACGCTGGTCACCGACGGCTCCAGGCTCAGGCGGCTCACCGCGGACTCCATCTGGCGATCGTCGCGACGATCGCCGGTGAGCTCGGCCCGCACCTGCACCCGCCCCGGGGACGTGTCATGACTCGAGATGGACACCAGCCGGAAGTCGGTGCGCGTCAACGACTGCACCAGCAACGCCCGCACCTGCGCCTCGTGCGCGTCGTCGGTGTCGGCGTGAAAGCCGTACAACGCGTCCTGCGCGTCGGTGCCGTCGGCGAGCGGACGATCCACCGACCGCGCGACCGTGCGGAGCGCGGTATTGACCACCACCACCGCGACCGTGCCCGCCGCCGCCGTCGAGTACATGCCCGCACCCGCCAGCGCGCCCACCGCGGCCGAACACCACAGGGTGGCAGCGGTATTGAGGCCGCGGATATTGAACCCGTCGCGCAGGATCACGCCCGCGCCCAGGAACCCGATACCCGAAACGATCTGCGCCGCAACGCGGGTCGGGTCGGCGGTGGCGCCGTTGAAGCCGTGCGCGGACAGCAGCACGAACAGGGTCGCACCGGCGGCGACCAGTGCGTTGGTGCGCAGCCCGGCCATGCGGGCCCGGAACTGGCGCTCGAATCCGATGATCGCGCCCAACCCGACACCGGTGGCCAGGCGGAGCAGCATTTCCCAGGTGGTCATCTCGATCTCCCAGCGGAGGACGGCGCACTCGGAAGTCGGACGCTACCGGGTGTGCGGCAGCGGCCGGAGGATTAATGGAGTGTCGCCTGGTGAACGATTGGCTAACGGAACTCGGTCCGGTCCATCGGGCACGACCGCCACCTCCTCGACATAAGCGCACAGCGTGACCACAGGTCACGTACATGCCGGGGGGAGTGGGACCGGCGGGGAATCGCCGGCACGGGTACCACCCCTCGTAAGACCTTCAGCACTCCACGGCGTAACCCGCCACCAGGGCGGGAGCCGGTCGGGGCATCCCCTTAGCTCGGGGAAGCCTGTCCTGATCCGGGGCGTCTCTCGACGTTCGGGATCGCCGGCCTGTATCCGTGAAGGAGCCTCAGCTAACGACGGCACCTTGCGTCAGCGAGTAAACACCCCCGCGCCGCGCCGCGCAACCCGATGTGACCGCGGTCGCCCGCATCCACGCCGCAACCGCTTCGGTGGGAGAGTCAGCGATACATGCCGCGATAGGCGTCGATGGTCGCCACCAGATGGTCCACGATCTGTTCGCGCGTGGCGCGCAGCGTGCCATTGAGCCATGCCGAGAACATGCCCGCATTACCGCTGGCCATGGTGACCGCGGCCAGTCGCCGCCGCACCGGATCGTCGATGTGGGCGAACAGATGATCCTGGATCAGGCGGGTGAACGCGGGCATCACCGCGATCGTGGTCTGCCCCAGCCCCGTCGACGAATACGGCTCCACCAGGAACAGCCGCGACTTGCGCGGATCCTGCAGCACCTTGTCCACCAGCGCTTCCGACAGCGCGCGATCCCGATCGCGATCATCGGCGACCGCGAAGGCCGTCATCGGATCCAGGAACTCGTCGGCGATCTGGCGATACAGCACATCGAGCAGTTCGTCGCGGCTGGCGAAGGATTCGTAGAAATAGCGGTCGGTCAGCGTGGCGCGTCGGCACACCGCGCGCATGGTGACCGCGCCCGCCCCGGATTCGCCGATCAGGTCCAGTGCGGCCTCGAGCAGCGCGGTGCGGCGCGCCTCACGGCGTTCGGTGAGGGTCGTTCCGCCCCAGATGCGGGGCTCCTCGGCGGGAGGCTGCTCGGTCTGCACCGGGTCAAGAGTAATGCCCGGGCCCGGGTGTGAGCGCACACCCGGCCCCGGACCGGCTCACTTGGTGACCACGCACGCGCTGCCGAGGTTGATGCCGGTGCCGACGGTGATCACTGCCCACTGCGAGCCGTTGTAGGTCCAGGCCTGCACGTAATGGGTGCCCGTGGAGGTCGGCGTCCAGCTCGAGGTGGCGGTGCCGCCGCTGCCCAGACCGAACTGCTGCGGACTGAACGTCGCCGAGGCGCTGTCGTAGAGCCACACGTACTCGTTGGGGCTGCCGTTGACGGTGACGGTGTAGGCGCAGTTGGTGCCGTAGCCGCCGCCGATGCTGGTGCCGGTCGCGATGGTCACGCTGCTGACGTAGGCCGACGCGTCGGGCGCGGCGAGCACGAGCGCCGCGGCCGCGGCACTAGAGGTGGCGAACACGGACACGGCCGAGGTGCGTGAGCGGATCATTGTCGATCATCTCCCCAGATGAACGGGATGAATGAGAGTACTGCGACGCCATTGGCGCATAGAGGCAAGTGTCCGGGTTCAGCACCCCCGACACGCGCGTATCGGCCTACTCGGTGCGAACCGGTCGCCCCGCCAACGCAATTCGTGATCTCCGGCAATCAGTCGGCTGTCCATGACCTAGGCCGAAAGGTGGGGTTTCCCCTAACTATCCCCTAATTCGCTTGCTCGCAGCGCAATTCAGCTACCACATCGCTAACGTTCCGATTGTCCGAATCGCCCGGGTGGCGAAGCGCAGACACCCACCGGTGATCGGACACCGCGCGAGTCCTCTTCCCCGAGACTCGCCTCCCGCG
>NZ_JBHWHH010000134.1:0-20246 GCF_042732555.1 Nocardia sp. NPDC059764 | reverse complement strand
CCCCCGCGCACCGGAGTGCGCGAGGGCGACAAGCTCTTTCGCGGAACGCGAAGACCTACTTCTTGGCCGGAGCGGCCTTCTTGGCGGGCGCGGCCTTCTTGGCGGGCGCGGCCTTCTTGGCCGGAGCGGCCTTCTTGGCGGCGGGGGCCTCGTCCTCGACCGGAGCGGTCTCGGTGGTCACGTCCACGACCTCGGCGTCGACGGTCTCGTCGGCCGGGGCCTCCTCCTTGGCGGTGAAGCCCAGGTACGGGCCGACCTGGTCGCCGACCTTGCCCAGCACGTCCTGGGTCTGGGCCAGCAGGTCGTTGTAGCGGGTCTCGACCAGCTCGAAGCGGTCCTCGAAGGCCGGGTTGGCGCGCAGCTTCTCGACGGTCTCCTCGCCGCGGGCGGCCAGGTCGGCGTAGAAGTCCAGCAGCTGGTGGTAGTACTGGTCGACCAGCTTGCGCAGCTCTTCGGGGGTGGCCTTCTCGCGCAGCTCGGCCAGGTCCTCGGGCAGCTCGGACGGCAGCGCCTGCACGCGCTGACGCAGGGTCTCGGCCTGCTCCTGCAGGTCGGCGGGGAGGTTGGCGAAGCGCTCGCGGGCCTCTTCGATGCGACCCTGCACGTCGGCGGAGTTGGCGCGCTCACGGATCTGCGAGACGGCATCGGTCACGACAGCGTAGAGGGCGTCGCCGGCACCGACGGTGGCGTAGATCGGCTTGGTGACGGTGGCGGTCAGATTCGATTCGGTCATGATGGTTCGCTCTCCTGGCGTGGCGGAACTTCGGTTGTGCGGTGCGGAACCTCGTTGTCCCTGTTTCCCCCGGGAACGCCCCCCATTAGCTCCGTTGCGTCCCCTCTGTCCTCGTTAGCCTGGTTCTCCCGGCAAAACGATTCATAGATGTCCAAGAGGACCTGCTTCTGACGTTCGGTCAGGCCGTTGTCGGCCAGCAGGGCATCCCGGACCGGGCCGTGCGGCCTCTGCTCGAGGTACCCGGCCCGCATGTACAAGACCTCCGAGGAGACCCGCAGACCCTTGGCGATCTGCGCGAGTACCTCGGCGGACGGGTTCCGCAGCCCGCGCTCGATCTGACTCAAGTACGGATTGCTCACCCCCGCCAGCGCTGCGAGCTGCCGCAGCGAGACCTGGGCGGCCTCGCGTTGCGACCGGATGAAGCCCCCGATGTCGTGAGCCGCGTTGGCTACGCGGCCCGACCGGTCTCCGGCGGCGGACGTCTCCGCTGCGTCGCCGTCGATCGGTTCGGGAACCTCGGGATCGTGCTTCATCACTCACCTTCCGGCGGTTGTGGGGCCAATTCTAGGACGGGGTGCTAACTCTTGCAAGCGCTCTGTTAGCAGGCCCTATCGATGCCAGGTCGGCAAACACTCAGCGCTTCAACCGAAGCGCTAATTGGTCAATTGTTCAGCCATTGAACAGCAAATGCGAAACGGTGTAGATCACAAGGCCCGCAAGCGAACCCACGACGGTGCCGTTGATGCGGATGAATTGCAGGTCCTTGCCGGCCGCCAATTCGATCTTGCGCGAAGCCTCCTCGGCATCCCAGCGCGCCACCGTGTCGCTGACCAGACCGGCGAACTCGGCGCCGTAGTTGGCGACCAGGTAACGGACGCCCCGCTCCAGCCAGCCGTCCACCTGATCGCGCATCGCCGGGTCCGAGGACAACCGCTCGCCCAACTGCAGGACGTTCTCCGACACCTTGCGCCGCAAGGTCGAATTCGGATCGTCGGCCGATTCCAGGATCACCCGCTTGGCCGCGCGCCAGGTGGCCTGCGCCATTCCGGTGACCTCGCGCCGGCCCATCAGCTCGGTCTTGATCTTTTCCGCCTTCTCGATCATCGCCTCGTCGAATTGCAGATCGTGGGCGAATTCCTCGAGGAAGCGATTCGCGGCCAGCCGCACCTCGTGATCGGGCTGGGTCCGCACCTTCCAGGTGAATTCCACCAGCTCGCGATAAATGCGTTCGGCCAGGAGCGAATTCACGAATTTGGGCGCCCACGAGGGCGCGTCCCGGTTCACGATGCGGTCGAGGGTCTCCTGCGAGTCCAGCGCCCACTGGTGCGCGCGCTCGGCCAGCAGGTCCAGCAGCGGGGCCTGCCGGTTGTCGGCGATCAACTCGTTGAGGACCTTGCCGATGGGCGGGCCCCACAGCGGTTCCGCGATCCGCTTCACGATGGTCTGGTCGATGACCTGCTCGACGTCCTCGTCGCGCAGCACCCCGATCACCGCGCGCAGGATCGTCGCGCTCTCGTCGGAGATCCGTTCCGCGTTCGCCGGTTCGGCCATCCACCGGCCCAGCCGCAACGGAATCTGCGCGGAATTCACCTTGACGGCGACGGCGTCGGGCGAGAGGAAATTGGTGCGCACGAAATCACCGAGGCCCTCGCCCACCTGATCCTTCTTCTTGCGGATGATCGCGGTGTGCGGGATCGGCAGACCCAGCGGATGCCGGAACAGGGCGGTGACGGCGAACCAGTCGGCCAGCGCGCCCACCATGCCCGCCTCGGAGGCGGCCTTGACGTAGCCCACCCACTCCCCGCCCCCGCCGCGGGAACTGATCCATGCGCAGACGATGTAGATGACGGTGGCCACGGCCAGGAAGCCCGTCGCGATGGCCTTCATACGCCACAGCTCGCGCTTCTTACCCTCTTCGTCCAGGAGATCGGCGAACGCTCCGCCGCCGGTGGGGATGGTCTTCATCGGCTTCGGCTCGGTCTGCTCGAGTACCCCGGCACTGCCGGCAGGTTGCTCCATGACTTCCATTCTGGCGCGTGATGTGACGAACTCCCCGCCACCGTGCCCTTCCCGAACGGCGGCGATCCACAGCATGGGAGGCTTAAGCTGAATAGGCCCAGGCCCAGGACGCGAACAAGGAGCCAACGCAGCGTGACCACCAAAGGCAGCGTGAGTGCAGCCGTCGAGGCGGCCACCGGTCCACGCGGGGGTCGTGTGGACGGCCGCAAACGCCGCTGGCAGCAGCACAAGATCGACCGACGCGAAGAACTGGTGGACGGCACCCTCGCCGCCATCCGCAAGCGCGGCGGCGATGCCGGCATGGACGAGATCGCCGCCGAGATCGGCGTCTCCAAAACCGTGCTCTACCGGTATTTCTCGGACAAGCAGGATTTGACCCGAGCCACCATGGAACGGTTCATCGAGACCACCCTGATGCCGCGCATCTACGGCGCCATCAGCGACGACCTCGACGAATACCAATTGGTCCGCAACACGCTGGCGGCGTACGTCCACACCGTGGATTCGGACACCGATGTGTACCGGTTCATCATGGGCAACGGCGCGGCGACCGACACCTCCACCCTCGCCGACTTCGAGAAGTTGTTCGCGCAGGTGGTCTCCGCGGTCATCATCGACAAGTCCTTCGACCGCGGCCTGCAGACCGAAGGCGCCATGCTGTGGTCCTACGTGCTGGTCGGCGGCGTGCAGCTGGCGACCGACTGGTGGATCTCCAACCGCACCATGTCCAGCGAGGAAATGCTCGACTACCTCACCATGATGGCCTGGAGCGCCATCGAGGGCATGGTCCGCGCGGGCGGCGATCGCCATTACTTCAACTCGCGCCCCCACGTGCTACCCGATGCGGAGAACAACCCAAACAGTGCTAGCTGACGGCTAGCACTGGAGTTCCCAGTGTGGTTAGTCTGAGGTCGGCGGAGCGCACCCTCTGAGACGCTCACATCACAGGGGTTTCCGTCATGTCGGCACCAACGGGGGTGTTGGCTCCCATGGAGGGTCACTGATGGCGAAAGAGCTGCCCACATCCAGGCTCGCGCGGGGGACGAAGCTGGGAATCGCTGTAGCCGGTAATGCCTTGCGCGCCCAGAAGACCCGACGCTCCATGCGCGGCAGATCCGAGGCGGTGCGCGCCCGGATGGCCGAGGAATCCATGATCCGGGCCACCGAGCAGATGGTCATGGTGCTGGGCACCATGAAGGGCGTCGCCATGAAGCTCGGGCAGATGCTGTCGGTGCTGGACCTGGACCTGGTGCCGCCCGAGCATCGGGAGCGGTTCCAGCGGCGGCTCGCGGTGCTGCGCGACAGCGCGCCCTCGGTGTCGTTCGACGTGATGCGGGCCGTCATCGAGGAGGATTTCGGGCAGCCGCTGGAGAAGGTGTTCGCCGAATTCGATCCCGAACCCGTCGCCGCCGCCTCGATCGGGCAGGTCTACAAGGCGGCCCTGCACGACGGCCGCGAGGTCGCGGTGAAGGTGCAGTACCCGGGCATCGACACCGCCGTGCGCGCGGACCTCAAGAACCTGGCCATGTTCCGCCGTATCCTGCAGTCCGCCATGCCGTGGGTGACCCCGGCCGTGCTCGACGAGCTGCGGCTGAACCTGGAGAGCGAACTCGACTACGTCGCCGAGGCCACTACCCAGAAGCAGATCTCGGACCTGTTCGCCGGGCACCCGTTCATCGTGGTGCCCACCACCTACCCGGAACTGTCCACCACCCGCGTGCTGGTCAGCGAGTACTTCCCCGGCCGCGGCTTCGAGGAGATCCGGGAAATGCCCGCCGCCGAACGGAATCGGATCGGCGAGATCATCTACCGGTTCTACGTGGGCTCGCTGTTCACCTTCAACGAGTTCTGCGGCGACCCGCACCCCGGCAACCTGCTGCTCGGCCCGGATGGCCGGGTCGCGTTCCTGGATTTCGGGCTCTACAACCGGATGGATCCCGAACACGTGCGCTTCGAGGCCGTCTGCATCCGCGCGGCCGCCGAGGAGCGGGCCGAGGACCTGCGCGACCTCATGGTGCAGCGCGGCGTCATCGAGTCGCCCGAGGAGATCACGCCCGAGGAATGCCTGGAATACGTGCTCGCCGCGTGTGAATGGGCGCTGGTGGACGAGGAACTCACCATCACCCCCGAATTGGCCTCCGGCGCCTTCGTCCTCGCGGTGGACCCGCGGGCCACCGACTTCGAGGGCATGAAACAGCAGAATCTGCCGCCCGAGCACCTGTTCTCCCGCCGCGCCGACTTCCTGACCTTCGGCATGCTCGGGCAGCTGGAAGCGACCGGCAACTGGCACCGCATCGCACGGGAGTGGCTGTACGGGGACGACCCGGTCACCGAACTCGGCCGCGCCCATCACGAGTGGCTGACGAGCCGACCGGCTCCCACGCCCACCACCGGGGCACCCACCAAGAAGCCCCGCAAGCGCGCCGCCAAGGCGTGACAACCCCAACTCGCGGGGCTCGCTGGGGCTTCGCCCCCGAACCCCCAGGAACAGATTGGTGAGACTGTGGCCGCAAGGGAATTCGACATAGCGTTATTCGGGGCGACCGGCTTCGTGGGGAAGCTGACCGCGCAGTATCTGGTGGAGGCGGCGCCCGCGGGCGCGCGTATCGCGCTGGCGGGTCGCTCGCTGGAGAAGCTGGCCGCCGTTCGTGCGGAACTCGGCCCGCTCGCCGCGGAATGGCCGCTGGTGCAGGCGGATTCGACGGATCAAGAGAGCCTGAACGCTTTGGCGGCGCGGACCAAGGTGGTCGTCACGACCGTGGGTCCGTACCTGCGCTACGGGTTCCCGTTGGTCCAGGCGTGCGCGGAGAACGGCACGCACTATGCCGATCTGACCGGCGAGCCGCTGTTCATCCGCGAATGCATCGACCGGTTCGGCGACAAGGCCGCCGAGACCGGCGCGAAGATCGTGAATTCCTGCGGCTACGACTCGATCCCGTCGGATCTGAGCGTGTACCAGCTGTACAAGCGCAGCGTCGACGACAATGCCGGCGAGCTCACCGACGTCACCCTGGTGGCGTGGCTCAAGGGCGGAATGAGCGGCGGCACCATCGATTCCGGGCGCGCCATGATGGAGGCCATCGCCGAGGATCCGGCCAAGGCGTCGGTCATGTCGCACCCGTATTCGCTGAGCCCCGACAAGTCCATGGAACCCGATGTCGGCCGCCAGTCCGACCAGGCGTGGTCCCGGGCCTCGGACATCGACCCGAGCCTGAACGGCTGGGTGGCGACATTCATCATGGGCGCGCACAACAGCAAGGTGGTGCGCCGCTCGAACGGCCTGCTCGGCTGGCCGTACGGCAAGAACTTCCGCTACCGCGAGGTGATGAGCGCGGGCTCGTCGGCCACCTCGCCGCTGGTCGCCGCCGGCATCGCGGGCGGCATCGTGGCCACCATGGCTACCGGTGCGGTGTTGTCGCGGGTGGCGCTGGGCCGCAAACTGCTCGATCGGATCGTGCCCGCGCCGGGCACCGGTCCGAGCGAGAAGGCCCGCCGCAGTGGCTGGTTCACCATGCGCACCTTCGCCCACACCACCTCGGGCGCCAAGTACGAGTGCACCTTCGCGGGCAAGGGCGACCCCGGCTACCAGGCCACCTCGGTCATGCTCGGCCAGGCCGGTCTCTGCCTGGCCTTCGACGACCTGCCGGAGCTGGCGGGCATCCTCACCCCCGCCTCGGCCATGGGTGACGCGTTGACCGAACGGCTGCGCGCCGCCGACATCACCATCGAGGTCACCCCGGCCTGACCGGGCTCGGCGGTCCCGCCGGGGTGCTGTACTTCGCGATCAGCTCGCGATACTTCTCGAAGGCGGGCTTCGGCGTGTAATCCGAACGCAGGAGCCCGAATTCGAGGTTCATATCGCCCTGGTCGCTGTACGAATCGCGGAGGCCGAAGTGCTCGTAGGTGGTGATGCCGAGTTGGTAGGCCAGGCGGTCGACGAGTTCGACCATGGTCTCGAGCACCTCGGCCTGCCGCGCGTAGGACCGTCCCGGCCCGGTGGCCCAACCGTTTTCGCTGATGTGGATGGGTGTCGTGGCGGGTATCCCCGCGGCGGCGAGGCTGTCGCGCCGGAAGCCCGTCAGCACCGCCGTGGCGGCGGCTTCCAACTCCGAGGCCGGTAGCGGCCGGAAGACGTCGGGGAAGAAGTCCAGCCCGACATAGTCCAGCGCGTCGGTGAATTCGCGGCCGCCCAGGCGGCCGAGGTCCGTCCAGTACTCCTGCCCTGGATCGAAGGCCGGTGCCGCGTTGCAGCCGATGCGCACCGCGAGGCCGAGCCGATCCACCTCCGCGCGAGCGGCCAGTACTCCCTCGACCACGGCCCGCCGGACCTGCGGAAAGTCGCCGTTGCCGCCGGGGCCGGCGTGGTTGGGCTCCTGCGCGATCTGCAGCGAGGACAGCACCGGCCCGTGCTCGCGAATCTGCTTGCGCAGGAACGCGAGCCAGCCGGTGAGGTCGTCGCCGGGCTCATGGAAACACACCGCCAGATCGAGGGTCCGATGTGCCCCGGCGTACTGCCACGGCCGCGGCGGGCCCTCCTGGAATCCGCCGCGCGCATCGCTGTACAGGACGTATCCGCGCACCACGAACGGGTGCTGGCCGTGCAGGTCGTCGAGGGCGGCCGCGATGCGGTCGGCCCGTTCCGGCGGTCCGGGGGTGACATTGCCGTACTGGTCGCCGCCGAGCCCGCCCGCGTAGATGCCGAATCCGAGGGTCATGGCCACGACCGTACCT
Organism: Nocardia sp. NPDC059764; assembly: GCF_042732555.1. Classification (NCBI taxonomy): domain Bacteria; kingdom Bacillati; phylum Actinomycetota; class Actinomycetes; order Mycobacteriales; family Nocardiaceae; genus Nocardia; species Nocardia sp. NPDC059764. Next base: position 12,763 of record NZ_JBHWHH010000134.1, on the reverse strand, counting down.
CGAATTTTGGTGTCACACCATTTTTAGTGTCACACCTATACTGGCCGCGACCGGAAGGAGCGATCGTTGGCACTGCGCGAGGAGAAGAAGCGCGCCACCCGTACCGCGCTGGCCGATGCGGCCATGGCGCTGTTCACGGAGAAGGGGTTCGACAAGGTCACCGTGGCGGAGGTCGCGCGGGCGGCGAACGTGTCGGTCAATACCGCGTTCAACTACTTCCCGACCAAGGAGGACCTGTTCTTCGACCGCCAGGACGAGGTCGTGGACCGGCTCGCGGCGGCGGTGCGGGATCGCGAACCGGGCGAGTCGGCCGCGGCAGCGGTGCGGCGCTCCTTCCTCGACCGGGTGCGCCGGGACGATCCGACGCTCGGCCTCGCGCCCGCCGCCACCACCTTCTGGCAGCTGATCGACGACAGCCCGGCACTGCGGGCACGCTTGCGGCGCCTCGGCGAGCAGACGGAGAACGCCCTCGCCGAGGCGCTGGCCGAGGCCACCGGCGCGGGTGCGGACGACCCCGTGCCGCGGCTCGTCGCGGCAGCTCTCGCGGGCCTCGATCGCGCACTGCACGCCGAGATCCGCCGCGCCATCCTGTCGGGCGCGGACCCGGAGACGGTGCGGGCCATGGCGATTCGAGCGGCCACCGACGGATTCGACGCGGCCGTGACGGGGCTCGCCGACGGCGAGCGGTGAGCCCGGTCAGCCCGGGGTGCGGTCGATCAGCGCGGTGAGCGCGGCGCGGAGGTCGGGGCGGGCCGCGCCGGAATACAGTTCGGCCAGCGCGATCTCGGCGACCATGGCGATCACCAGGTGCGCCACGGCGGGAGGATTCCCCCAGCCCAGCTTTTCGATGTCAGGGGCGATCATGGCGGCCACGAGCTGATTGCGGGCCGTCACCTCGTCGAGCAGGTCGGCATCGGTGCGGGATTGGGCCAGGAAGGCTTTCGTGCCGCGAGTCGCGAGGCAGGCGTCGAGGTACGCGGCGAGACCGGTGTGGAGGCGGGCCGGGCCCGGCTCGAGCTCGCCGATGGCTGCGAGGACCAGGGTGGTCAGTTCGTCGTGGTAGCGCCGGTGCAGGGCCACCACGTAGCTGCGGCGGTCCGGGAAGTGGTGGTAGAAGGTGCCTTTCGCCATCCCCGCCGCCTGCACGACGGCGTTCACGGACAGTCCGGCCAGGCCATTGCGGGCGGCCACGTCGGCCCCCGCGTCGAGCAGGGCGTTGCGGCCGGGTTCCGCCGGTCGTGGCATGGCCGAAATCCTTTCCTGGGCCGGGGCTTTCCCTGAGGGTACATCGCGGGCTAGCCTATGACCGACCGGTCGGTCATGCCCGGCGCGCTGGGGGCGCCGGGCGTACGACCGCCACGAACACCGGGAGCACCCATGTCGCGATCGGCCACCGGCCGTCTCACCCTCGCCGCCCTGTTCACCGCGAGCCTGTGCGCCGGCGCCCTCACCGGTCAGGCCACCGCCGACCAGCCCGATCCGTCGTACAGCTATTTCGGCGGGCTGGCAGCCGAGCTCACCGCGCCGGGGCAGCCGCCGCCGGGCGCGAACGACTGGTCCTGCACACCGACCGCGGCGCACCCGAATCCGGTCGTCCTGCTGCACGGGCTGGGCAATGAGACCGTCGGCTGGAACACCCTGTCGCCGGTGCTCGTCAACGCCGGATACTGCGTGTTCACCACGACCTACGGCAGGGGCGCGCTCGGGCCGATCATGGGCGCGGTGACGCCGGTCGAGACCAGCGCCCGGCAGGTCGCCGACTTCATCGACCGGGTGCGCACCGAAACCGGTTCGGACAAGGTCGATCTCGTCGGCCATTCGATGGGCGGCGCGGTCCCCTTCTACGCCCTGAACCACCTCGGCGCGGCTCCGAAGATCGACCACTACGTGGCGCTGGCCGCGCCGCTGCACGGCTCGACGGTGAGCGGTCTGGCGAACCTGCAACCGCTGCTCGAATCCACCGCACCCGGAACGGAATTGGCGGCGCAATGCGGCCCCTGCCAGCTGTCGCCCGGTTCGCGGGTCGCGGTGGACCTGAACCCCGACCCGGCCATCGCCCCGGCGATCCGGTTCACCACGGTGGTGTCCCGCTACGACGAGATCGCCACCCCCTGGACCACCGGCCTGCTCGACGGCCCGAACGTCGACACTGTGGTGCTGCAGGACCTGTGCGCGACCGACTACACCGAGCACTTCGAACTGCCCGCCGATCCGGTCGCGGTGCGGGTGGTGCTCAATGCCCTCGATCCCGAACACGCTCGGCCGGTGTCCTGCACGGTCGTGCTGCCGTTCGCGGGACCGGTCCGATAGAAATCCTCCGCCCGGACGCGACAGGTCGCGAACTGCGCTCGAGCGTGACGGCCAGCACCCGCAGAATCTCTCCGGTAGGGTCGCGGGCGGGACGGAGGTGGTTACCGAGAAAGGGGGGTCGGCCACGTGAAATGGATCCTGACCCCGGACGAGTTCGCGACCATCTGGACCCGCGAAACCGATCTGGAACGCCGTCCCTACCCGCTCGACACGAGCCCCGCGGCAACCGAGAACCCCGGCGGCGCATCGCGATTCGGCCCGCTGGCGCTGGGCGCGCCGATGCCGCGCCACCTGCGCCGCACCGATCCGGACCTGGCCGCCGCCCTCGCGCTGTGCGCCCGCACCGACACCACCACCGTCACCCTCTACGGCGAACGCACCGCCCGGCCCGACGCCCGGCGCATTCTCGCCTTCGCGGCGGTGGGCCAGCAGCGGGCCGGAATACTGGTCTCGATGCCGGACGCGGTGACCGTATCCCTGTGTCCCGCCGAGCATCTGGGCCGGGAACTGGTGGAGATCATCGGGTCCGCGCCGCCCGGACGGCTGGACACGCTGCGCGAACCCCAGCAGGCCGTGCTGTATCCCGACGCCGCCGGAGCCGGGGAGGAAGCGGATCGCTTCCGCCGCAAACTGCGCGAGCCCGTGGACGGGCGCGGCTTCATCACCGTCTCGGTGGAACCGGCGAACCCGCTCGCGCCGCCGACCCGGCATCGCACCTGGCTCGACTTCTCCGGCGACGGCCGCTACCTGCTCACCACCGCCGCCGATCTCACGCTGACCCCGGTCACCGACGAGGAACTGGCCGCCCAACTGGTGCACCTGGCCCGGGTTTGATTCGGCGCAGTTGCCTGCGGCGAACCGCGCCGCGTGCTACGCATGGTGAATGGCGAAAGCGACATCCTGGTCCAAACCGGTAACCAAGGTGCTGCGCGCCGACGGCATCTCGGTCAAGGACCTGAATCCCGCCACGACTCCGGGCTTCAAGGGCGACAAGCGTGCCGGGGAGGCCCTGCTCGAGGAGCGCCGCGCGGTGCTGTCGGATCTGCAGGAGAAGCTCTACGCCAACGGCCGCTCCGGCGACACCCGCAGTGTGCTGCTGGTGCTGCAGGGCATGGACACCGCGGGCAAGGGCGGCATCGTCCGGCACGTGATCGGCTCGGTCGACCCGCAGGGCGTGGATCACGCGGCCTTCGGGGTGCCGACCGCCGAGGAGCGCAAGCACCACTACCTGTGGCGGATCCGCAAGCAGCTGCCGCGCGGCGGGCAGATCGGCGTGTTCGACCGCTCGCACTACGAGGATGTGCTGGTGGTGCGGGTGCACGAGCTGGTCCCGCCGGAGGTGTGGGGCAAGCGCTACGACGAGATCAACAAGTTCGAGCGCAAACTGGTCGACGACGGCACCACCGTGGTGAAGGTCGCCATGTTCGTCTCCCTCGACGAGCAGAAGAAGCGGCTCGCGCAGCGGCTGGAACGCCCCGACAAGTACTGGAAGTTCAATCCCGCCGACATCGACGAGCGCGGCTACTGGCCGCAATACCAACAGGCGTACCAGGCGGTCCTGGACCGCACCAACACCGACTACGCCCCCTGGTACGTGCTGCCCTGCGACTCCAAGTGGTATGCCCGGCTGGCCGTCACCGAACTGCTCATCGACGCCCTGCAGGGCCTGAAACTCGACTGGCCGCCGGCCGACTTCGATATCGACGAGCAGAGGAAGCGCCTCGCGCGGGCGTGATCCCCGTCCCCCCATACGCCCGCTTGCTGGTTTCTCTCAGGTTCGCGGGTGAAGATGGGCCCGCACATGTCGTGACTACGGAAGGTGTGGTGAGCGCAGAGGTGAGCAACAAACCGGGTCGGAATCCGCTGGCGCAGGCGGCCAAGGCCGACCGCAACCGCAGGATCCTCATTCAAGTGGCGGTGGCCGTCGTCCTGCTCGGCCTGATCGCCGGCATCGGCATCACCTTGGCGACGCGCAAGCACAACGACGACAAGGCCGCCGAGGGCTCGAACACGTTCCACTGGAATGCCGAGCAGGCCGCGCTGGTGCCGCCGAACCTCACCCCCGAGGGCGCGATCCGGATCGACAACACCGCCGCCCCCGCGCCCGCGGGCAAGCAGAAGGTGTCCGTGCGCGTGGTCGCCGACGTGCAGTGCCCCGCCTGCAACATGTTCGAGAAGGCCAATGCCGACGCGCTGGTCAAGGCCGTCCAGGGCGGCCAGGCGGTGGTGGACTACAACATCATCACCTTCCTCGACCGCGCCTCCAACGGCAATCAGTTCTCCACCCGGGGGGCCGCTGCCGCCTACGTGATGTACGAGGCCGACCCGTCGAAGTTCCAGGGCTGGCTGTCCGCCATGTACGAGCACCAGCCCAAGGAGGGTGGCAACGGCATGAGCGACGACCAGCTCATCCAGATCGCCAAGGACTCCGGGTACACCGATCCGGCCGTGGCCCAGGCCATCAAGGACGGCAAGTACACCACCTGGGTGAAGCAGCAGACCGACAAGGTCTTCGCCACCGGCGTGAAGTCCACCCCGACGGTGTACGTGAACGGCACCCAGGTGTCCGACGCCCAGGCCCTCATGTCCTCCGGCGGCATGACCTCGGTGATCGAGAACGCGAGCAAGTGATGATCTCCGCGGGACCCCGATCGGCGTGGCCGCTGCTGCTGGCCGCGCTGATCGGCTGGGGGGCTTCGGTCACGCTGCTGGTCGAGAAGTTCAAGACGCTCACCGAACCCGGCTACCGGCCGGCGTGCACGATCGACGCGACGCTGTCGTGCACCACGGTGATGGCGGACAAGACCGCCTCACTGTTCGGATTCCCCAATCCGGTCATCGGTGTCGTGGGCTTCTCGGTGGCCGTCACCATCGGCGTACTGCTGGTATGCGGAATCTCCTTGCCGCGCTGGTTCGTCGGAGGTCTGTGGCTGGGCCTGCTGCTCGGTGTGGCCGCGATCGGCTGGCTGGTCTGGGACGCGACCTTCCGGATCCACGCGCTGTGCCCGTGGTGCATGGTGGTCTGGGTCGTCACCCCGGCCATGCTCGCCATCGTGACGGGCCTGATGTTCGGGCGCGGGCGCGGAGTGGCACAGATCGTCGCGGAGTGGCGGTGGACGCTGGTCGCCGTGTTCTACGCGGTGGTCATCCTGATCGTGTACGTCCAGTTCCAGTCGTACTGGAACAGCAAGTTCTGATCGGCCGGGGCTAGTTCGGCGGGCCGACGGTGAGGGTCACATTCACCGTCCGTCGCGCCCCGCCCGGTTCGCTGATCTCGAGCCGCACCACATCGTCCGGTTTATGGGCGTTGAGTGCGGCTTTCAGCATTTGTGAGCCCGTGATGGGGCGATCGTCGACGGCGGTGATGACCTCGCCGTCGGCGAGCCCGGCCTCGTAGGCGGGCTGTCCGTAGATGGCGACGTCGATGCGCGCGCCCGCCGGCGCCCCCGACTGCGGGGACTGCTGCGCGTCGGAGGTGAGGATGCCGAGGGTGGCGGTGGGGCCGATGTGCACGGTGTCGGTCGGTGTGCCGGAATGGATCTGGCGGACCACGCCCATGGCGGTGTCGATGGGCACCGCGTACCCGTTGGGCCTCTTGCCCACCGCCTTCGCCGCCTCGCCGGAGGCGGCGGTGACGACCCCGATCACCGAGCCGTAGCGGTCCACCAGCGCGCCGCCGGACTGCCCGGCGGCGACCGCGGCCGCGACCTCGATCATGCCGCGCAACGACTTCCGCGTCAGGTCGGCCGAATTACGCGCCACGATGGACGAATCCAGATTGGTGATGGGCCCGCCCACCGCGGTCGGCGATCCGGTGCCGCCCGCATTGCCGATGGCCAGCACGTCGTCGCCCACGTGCAGCGGGGCGGAACTGCCGATCCGAGCGACCGGGAGCCCGCCCGCGCCCTGCAGATCCAGCAGGGCGATATCGGCCATGGCGTCGTATCCGGCCACCGTGGCGGTGTAGACCGCGCCGGTGCCGACATCCGAAACCGTCACGGTGTCCGCGCCTTTGATGACGTGATGACTGGTGAGCACCTCCCCCTCGGCGCTGAGCACGATGCCGGATCCGGCCGCGCCCATGCCGTAGGGGCGGATGCCCGCGGTGATGTTGACCAGCGCCGGTTCCGCGACGCGCGACACCAGGGTGGCGTCCAGCGGAGGCAGCGGCGGGCCGGTCAGTCCGGCGGTGGCGATCTGGTCGCCGAAGGGCCAGCGGGGCAGTTCGCCGCGGTAGCCGAGGAATCCGGTGATGCCGAGTACGACCACCACGATCAGCGCGAGCGCCCGGCCGCCGCCACCGCTTCTGTCGCTGTCCACGGACCCTCCCGATTGCGGTTCGCCCGCCGGCTCGAGCAAGTGTCTCTCTTCCGGTGTACCAGCATTTCCCCGGCCCGTTGCGCATTCAGCGGCTGAGCGCCGCGACGCCCAGCATGAACAGCACCCCGGCCAGGGTGCACACCAGCGGTCCCCGGGCCGGTTTGCCCGCGTGTGCCTCGGGCAGGATATCGGCCGTGGCGAGGTACAGCAGGAAGCCCGCGAAATAGCCCAAGAACAGCCCGACCAGTCCGGATGGAACGCGGACCACCGTGCCGATCACGGCGCCGATCACCGGCGCGACCGCATCCAGCCCGAGCATGACCAGGCCGCGCTTGCGGGCATTGCCGTACAGCGTGGTCAGCGTGAAAGTGTTGAATCCGTCCGCGAAGTCGTGGCAGATGACCGCGATCGCCACCGCCACACCGGTCGCCGCGCCCGCCTGGAAACCGAAGCCGATGCTCAGACCGTCGAGCGTGCTGTGGAAGACCAGCCCGCCCGCAGCCAGCAGCCCCAGCGAACTGAAGTCGTGATTGTGCCGGTGGGCGACGAATTCGTCCTCGTAACCGGTATGGATCGCCATCGACCGCTCGATCACGTGCACGGTGAAGAAGCCGACCACCGCGGCCAGCAGCGGTACCGGTACGCCCAGCGCCTCTCTGTCGTCGAGCTCCAGCGCCTCGGGCATCAGGTCGAAGGCCACCACCCCGAGCATGACGCCCGCGGCCAGACCCAGCACCAGGCGCTTGAACTCGCCGATGCGCACCGCCAGCAGCCCGCCCGCCAGGGTCGAGCACATCGACAACAGGGCCAGCAGAATCGCCATTCCGCCAGCATGCCGACCGATTGCGGGGCCATCGACACGGCACGCCGGGGCGGGAAAACGGACGGATGGTTTGAGCTCCAGGGGATGCCGGAGTAGGCATGACTGCATGAGCACCGCTACCGCCTATGCCGTGAACGCCCCGGACGGGTCCTTCGAGAAGGTCGCCATCGAGCGTCGCGAACTCGGCCCCCACGACGTGCTGATCGACGTGAAGTACGCGGGCATCTGCCACTCAGACATCCACACCGCCCGCGACGAATGGCACGGGACCGCCTACCCGTGCGTGCCCGGCCACGAGATCGCCGGAATCGTGGCCGCCGTCGGGCCCGAGGTGACCCGGCACCAGGTCGGCGACCGAGTCGGCGTGGGCTGCTTGGTCGGCTCATGCGGCGAGTGCGAGCCGTGCGTGGCCGGGGAGCAGCAGTACTGCGCCCGAGGCGCGGTGTGGACCTACAACTCCCCCGTGCCCGCCGAACAGCAGGCCGGCGGGCGCACCCTCGGCGGCTACTCCACGCAGATCGTGGTGACCGAGGGCTTCGTGCTGTCCATCCCCGAGGGCATCGGGCTGGATGTGGCCGCGCCGCTGCTGTGCGCGGGCATCACCCTGTTCTCGCCGCTGCGGCACTGGAACGCCGGGCCGGGCAAGCGCGTCGCCATCATCGGCATGGGCGGGCTCGGGCACATCGGCGTGAAGATCGCCGCCGCCATGGGCGCGGAGGTGACCGTGCTCAGCCACTCGCTGTCCAAGCAGGAGGACGGCCGCCGGTTCGGCGCGCACCACTATTACGCCACCGGCGACCGCGCCACCTTCAAGCAGCTGCGCGGCGCCTTCGACCTGATCATCAACACCGTGTCCGCGGATCTGCCGATCGAGGACTACCTCAAGTTGCTGCGCCTGGACGGCAGCCTGGTGGCGCTGGGCCTGCCGGACCAGCCCTACAGCATCCGGGCCTCCGTGCTGGCCGGCTTCCGCCGCTCCCTGTCCGGCTCCATGATCGGCGGCATCGCGCAGACCCAGGAGATGCTGGACTTCTGCGCCGAGCACGGCATCGGCGCGGAGATCGAGGTCATTCCCGCCGACCGCATCGACGACGCCTACGAGCGCGTGATCGCCTCCGACGTGCGGTACCGCTTCGTCATCGACGCCGCCACCATGTGACACCGCGGGGCATTTCGCACCGGCCGCTGCGAAATACCCCGCGCCGCACGTGATTCACCGACGGTTACCGGCCCGACTGCTCGCGCAGGGCCTGCTTGGCGGCGTCCTGCACCTTGTCCACCGCGCCGGCGAACTTGCCGTCGGTCTGCTGGTCCAGCGCGTCGCCGGCCTTGTCGATCAACGGCTCCAGCTTGTCGGCGTGCTGGCCCGCCAGCTCCGCCGCCTTGCCCGCCGCGTCCTTCAACTGATCGAACATGCCCACGGTCCACACTCCTGTCTCGAAACAACGTCCAGGACAGGCTATCTCCGTACGACGGGCGGCACCGGCGCCGCTCAGTTCGCGGGCGGCGGGCTGAAGACGCCGAAGCGGTTGCCGGAGGTGTCGAGCAGTTCGGCGAAGACCAGGCCGTTCTCGGCGGTCATGGGCTGCAGGAAAACCTTGCCGCCCTGCTTCTCGGCCGCGGCCAGGGTCGCGGCCACGTCCTGGACCAGCACGTAGAAGATGGCGTGGTTGGCCGACGCGTCGTCGACGTGCGCGAGGCCGCCGGCGGGCATCTCGTTGCCCGGGTAGGTGATGAGGTCGTAGCCGCTGTCCTGGTCCGGGTCCTGGGCGAAGTTCCAGCCGAACAGGCCGTTGTAGAAGGTCTTCACCGAGTCGGGCTGGTCGCTGCCGACCTGGAACCATGCGACGGTATTGAAGGGCGGGGTGGTCATGGCGGTCTCCCGTGCGGTCGTCGTGGATTTCTCTTTCCCCACCACGATCTCGCCGCCCGGCGACAACCCCCTGTCGGTGTTTCCCGATCTTTTGTCGGTGTTTTCCGGACCTAGCCGAGCGAGATCATCCGGATCTCGTGCACCGGCTCGGCGGGGCTGCACGTCTCGATGGACCGCTCCGGCCCGATCCGCCCGGTCAGCTCGATCGCCTTCATCCGGTCGAGCCGGAAATTGCGCGGTTCGTCGCGCAGCAGGCACCAGCCCAGCAGGTACCAGCCCCGGCCGCCGTGCAACAGGGCCACTGGTTCCACCTCGCGCTCACTGAGCACGCCTGCCCGATCCAGGTATTCGATGCGCAGCACCCGCCGCGCCACCACGGCCTGCTCCACCTCGGGCGGCACCGGCATGGGCGCGACCGCCTCGGGCGATTCCAGCAGCCGCACCCGCAGCGCCAATTGCCGTGCGGCGGCGGCGTTCTGGGCGGACATGGCGGCCAGGATCTTGCGCAGCGCGCTGCGCCCCGCGTCGGCGAACGGACCGCCGTCGGCGCGCGCCACTGCGACGGCCAGCGCCACCGCCTCGGCCGCGGTGAAGTTCAGCGGCGGCAGCGACATGCTCTTCTCCAGCGCGTACCCGCCCCGCCGCCCCACATCGGCGTAGATGGGCACCCCCGACTGCTGGAGCGCGCTGATGTCCCGCTCGACCGTGCGCACGCTCACCCCGTGCCGCGCGGCGAGTTCCCGTGCGGTGCGCAGGCGCGGCGACACCGCCCGCAACTCCTCGACGATCGCGTAGAGCCGGTCCGTGCGGTTCACGCCCACACCGTAGCGAGGCCCACCGACAATTCCGGGGCCCGCGGACCTACTTTCCCTGCTGGTCCGGCGGTATCTGATCGCCCTTCTGGTCGTAGGTGGGGATGACAGCGAACGCGCGGAACCCCGGTCCGATCGGCGGATCGAACCGGGGTTCCGGGATGAGAACGCTACGGCCTCAGGCGGTTTCGCCCGCGGCCGCTTCCGCGCGGCGGCGGACGCGGCGGGCGGCGGCCACCAGATTGCGCAGCGACGGATCCAGCTGCCAGTGGTGGCGGGTCTTGAGACCGCCGTCCGGGTTGGCCCACAACCGTTCCGGGCTGACGGCCTCGGCGGCCGCGGTGAGCAGCTCGTCCAGTTCGTCGATGTCCGGAATCCGCGCGGATCGCGATTCGTAGACGCCGGGGCCGACGCCGTGGGTGAGGCCGCGGCCCTCGGCGCAGTCCTCCTTCAACGCCTCCAGCACCCATTCGATGGAGCGGGTGGCGACGATGGCGGTGACGTCGGCGTCGAGTTCCTCGATGGCCGCCACCACGTCACCGCGGCTGGAATAGCCGATGTGCGTGTGGATCTGGGTCTCCGGCTTGATGCCGGAAGTGGCCAGCTTGAACGCGCCGACCGCCCAGCGCAGGTACTCGGCCTGCCCCTTCTTGCGCAGCGGCAGCAGCTCGCGGATGGACGGCTCGTCCACCTGGATGATGGCGATGCCCGCCTTCTCCAGGTCCGCGACCTCGTCGCGGATGGCCAGCGCCACCTGGTCGGCGGTCTCGTAGAGCGGCTGGTCCTGCCGCACGAAGGAGCGGGCCAGCATGGTGACCGGGCCGGTGACCATGCCCTTGACCGGCTTGTCGGTGAGCGACTGCGCGTACGCGGTCCACGACACCGACATCGGCTCGGGGCGGGCCACGTCGCCGTACACGATCGGCGGCCGCACACAGCGGGAGCCGTACACCTGCACCCAGCCGAAGTGGGTGGTGGCCATGCCGTCCAGCTGTTCGGCGAAGAACTGGATCATGTCGTTGCGCTCGTGCTCGCCGTGCACCAGCACATCCAGGCCGATGTCCTCCTGCAACCGGATGGTGGACTCGATCTCGGCTTCGATGCGCTTGCGGTACTCGTCGAACGACAGCCGGCCCTGACCGAGGTCGTGGCGCGCCTGCCGGGCGGTGGGGGTCTGCGGGAACGAGCCCAGCGTGGTGGCGGGCACCAGCGGCAGCTGAAGTTTGGCCTGCTGCGCCAGCTTTCGCGTCTCGTACGGTTCGCGCACCCGCATCTGCGGGGTCACGGCGTAGACGCGCTGGCGCACCGCGTGCTTCTGCTTGAAGTGCACCGAGGTCGGCTTCTTGCGCCACTTCTCCGAGGGGCCCTCGGTGAGCGCCCTGGCCAGCGAGACCACTTCCAGCACCTTCTGCTTGGCGAAGGCGAGGCGGTCGGCGACATTGCCCTCCAGCTCGTATTCGCGCAGCACGTCGTAGGGCACGTGCAGCAGCGAGGCGCCGGTGGACACCACCATGTCGGGGCAGACCTGGGCGAGCGCGTTGAGGTATTCCAGCGTCACGTACCGGTCGGCGCGCCACACATTGGTGCCGCTGATGACGCCGGCGTAGAGCCGCTTGCGCTTGATGCCGGGGATGGCGGCCAGCTCCTCGGGCCGGACCCGGTAGCTGGCCAGGTCCAGGCCGATGGCCTCGACCGCGGTGCGGCACAGGATTTCGGTGGCCTCACCGAAATCACCGTACGAGCCGGTGACCAGCATGCGCGGACGCAGCGGGGCCTTGGACAGCCGCTGGTAGGTCTTCTCGAACAGCTCCATGGTGGACGGCGAGCGGTCGCTGGTGAAACAGGGCTCGTCGAGCTGCACACAGGTGGCGCCGCGCTTGGCGAGTACCTCGAACAGTTCCTCGTACACCGGTAGCAGCTTGTCGAGCAGCACCAGCTTGTCGAATTCGGTTTCGCCGGGCACGTGTCCGGTCTTGGACAGCAGCAGCAGCGACAGCGGGCCGAGCACCACCGGACGCAGCTCGATGCCCGCGGCCTTCGCGCGGTCGAACTCGTCGAGCAGCGCTTCGGGGTGCAGCGAGAACTCGGTGTCGGGCTCGAGTTCCGGCTGCCGGTAGTGGTACGGCGTGTTCAGCAGCTTGACCAGCTCGAGCGGCGGCAGATCGGGCCGGCCGCGAGCCATCAGGAAGTAGAAGTCCAACGGGTCCAGGTCGTCCCGGAAGGGCTCGAACCGCTGCGGGACCGCGCCGAACAGCAGCGCGTTGTCGAGAACGTGGTCGTAGAAGGAGAAGGTGTTGCCGGGGACCTGGGTCAACCCGGTGGCAGCCAGCTCCAGATACTGACTCTCCTGAATCTCGCGCCCGACCGCGAGCAGTTCGTCACGGGAAAGCGTGCCGTGCCAATACGACTCGAGTGCACGCTTGAGTTCGCGGTGTTGCCCGATCCGCGGGTAACCCAGAATGCTGGACCCGAATCCGTCGGCGACGTTGACCATGAGAAGGACACTCCTTCCGAGCTGCGGGCCGGAATCGACCTGTTTGCAGCTTATGCCCGGTGAAGGTGGACGCCGCCACATGCCCGGCGACGCGCACCTGGGTAGAGAACGCGCGGCGCTCTCACGAGCGC
>NZ_JBHWHH010000133.1:0-20537 GCF_042732555.1 Nocardia sp. NPDC059764 | reverse complement strand
CGGGCCGTCGCGACCGGCCGCGGGGTGCGGACCGAGGGCGTGGTCCGGGTCGGCTGGTCCGGTCCGTGGTGCGGGAACCTGATGGTTCCGGGCCGCATTCCTGTCTCGCTCAGGAGGCGGGGTGCACCCGCTGCCAGTGCTCGGCGATATCGATGCGCCGGGCCAGCCACACCTTGTCGTGCGACCGCACGTAATCCACGAAGCGCTCCAACGCCTTCGCTCGCGCGGGCTTGCCCGCGATGCGGCAGTGCAGGCCGATCGAGAGCATCTTCGGCGCGCCCGCCTCGCCCTCGGCGTAGAGCACGTCGAAGGCGTCCTTCAGGTAGGTGAAGAACTCCTCGCCGTTGGCGAATCCGGCGGGGGAGGAGAACCGCATGTCGTTGGTTTCGAGGGTGTACGGCAGCACCAGGTGGTCCCGGTCGCCGACCTTCACCCAGTAGGGCAGGTCGTCGGCGTAGGAGTCGGAGTCGTAGACGAATCCGCCGTGCTCCACCACCAGTTCGCGGGTCCGCGGCGAGTCGCGCCCGGTGTACCAGCCCTTGGGCGCCTCACCGAAGAGCTTGGTGATGATCCGCACCGCCTCTTCCAGGTGCGCGCGCTCGGTCTCGACGTCCACGCTCTGGTAGGAGAGCCAGCGCAGGCCGTGCGAGCAGATGTCGTAGCCGAGCCGCTTGAACGCCGCGACCGCCTCCGGATTGCGTTCCAGCGCCCGCGCCACCCCGAAGATGGTCAACGGCACGCCGCGGCTCTCGAACAGCCGCAGCACCCGCCACAGCCCGGCCCGCGAGCCGTACTCGTAGATCGTCTCCATCGACATGTGCCGGTCCGGGAACGACGCCGCCGGAACGATATCCGACAGGAACGTCTCCGAGCCCTCGTCGCCGTCGAGCACATTGTTCTCGCCGCCCTCCTCGTAGTTGAGGACGAAGTTGACCGCGATGTTCGCATCGCCCGGCCACTGCGGATGCGGCGGGTGGGGGCCGTAGCCGACCATGTCCCGCGGGTAGTTCAGGTCGAAATCGCTCATGCGCGTTCATTGTCCAGCCCGGCACGCAATCGTGCGCGGGCTTCGTCGGTGAGCGTGCCGTAGAGCCGCAGCCGGGCCAGGCCGCCGTCGGGGTAGGCGTCCAGGCGGACCGACACCACCGGGTCGGCGGCGTCGATCAGGAAGCGGTGGCGGGTGTCGGGCTGCAGGCGGGTGCGCGGCAGCAGTTCGACCTCGGTGCCGTCGGCGCGAATGCCGGTCAGCGAGCCCGCGCCCGGGCTGTTGAACAGGAAGTACGAGGTGTCGATCTCGGCGGCGGTGATGACGCCTTCCTCGGCGAGCCGCACCAGCATCCAGTCGTTGGTGTTCTTGTCGCGGCGGCGCGCGGTCTCCCAGCCGTCGCCCATGCTGCGGGCACAGCCGGGCATGAGCACGTTCTGCGGGTGCGAGTAGAAGCGGTTCGAGCAGTCGGCGACCAGGCCGCCGTTCTCGATCGCGGCCAGGTCGAACGGGCCCGCCTCGAGCCAGGCCGGATCCGGCTCGGCGACGCCGTGCACGCGCAGGCGGGCGATGCCGCCGTCGGGGTACATGCGCAGACGCACATGGGTGAAGCGCTGCGCGGAATCCACGGCGAACGGGTTCTCCGAGTCGCCGTCGACCTTGGCGCGGTCCACCAGGGTGGTCCAGCCCTGCGCGGCGACCAGCTCGTCGACCGACGGATGGCCCGGCACCGCGATGGCTTCCACCGACACCTCGGGCGGGTAGTTGCCCTTGAACCACGCGGTGTCCACCACGACGCCCTTGATCACGCCGGGCACGCCCAGGCGGATGATCGCGGTGTGGCAGGCGTCGATCGGCGGGTGGCCGCCGTCCGCGCCGCGCTGGCGCAGCGTCTCCCAGCCGTCGTAGACCTGGCCCTTGTGGCCGAAGGTGGCGGGAGAGTAGGTGGCCGCCTCGGGCCGGATCAGGTTCTCTCGCTCGGCGAAGGACTCGTCGTCGGCCCACAGCACGGCACCGCCCAGGGTGCGCACGGCCAGGTCGGGAAGCAGCGTGAAATCAGCGTCGCTCATAGCGCCGGGATCTTCCTTTCTCGCAATTGATGCAAAACCTCGACAGAGGCTTTCGGGGCGATCGCGATCACGTCGGCGGGATCGAAAGCGCCGCACTCCAGTCCGCGCAGCACCACTGTCGCCAGTGCCTGCGCGGTGGCCGGTTCGTCCATCACCGCGCCGCCCTGGCGGTCCAGGTAGCGGCCGATGCGCGGGGCGGCGATGCCCAGGCCCTCGCGGAAGAACGCGAAGGTGGCCAGCCAGCGGGTGACCAGGTGGCCCGCGCCCATGTCCCAGCCCTGGTAGTAGCCGCGCTCGAGGGACCGTCCGACCAGGCGGAAGTGCCGCGACACGGCCGCGCGCACCTCGGCGTCGGTGCCGATGGGCAGTACCTGGGTGGAGCCGTCGCACACCCACACGCCGGTGGTGGCCGCGGCGGCCTGCATGACCGCCTTGGCGTGGTCGGCGACCGGGTGCTCCAGTGATTGGAACTTGGGTGCGATTCCGCAGGCGGCGCTGTAATCGTAAGTGCCGTAGTGCAATCCGGTGCAGCGTCCGGCCGAGCGCTGGATCAACTGGACGACCGGGGAGGTGCCGTCGGCGGCGATGATGGCCTGCGGGCTCTCGATCTGCAGCTCGAACTTCAGCGATCCGGCGGCCAGGCCGTGCGCGGATTCGACGGCCTCGCACAGGTCCACGGTGATGTCGGCCTGCTCCACGTGGCGGATCTTGGGGACGGTGAACACGAAGCCCTCGGGCACCCCGCCCGCGCCCTCGAGGACCTTCTCCAGGGTGCGCACGGCGCGCGCCCACTCCAGGGAGGTCAGGCCCTTCATGCGGATGCCACGCGAGGCGACCTCGGGGGCAAGGGCTTTCAGCACCGCGCCGGCGTGCAAGGCGTCGCGGTCCTCGACGTCGTCGCCGCGGGTGCCGTAGCCGTCCTCGAAATCGAAACGCAGGTCCTGGATGGGCCGCTCGCGAAGAACCGTGAAGACCCGCTCGGTGACGTCGGCGCCGGCCAGCTCGACCAGCAGGTCGCGCTGGGCCTCGGCGAGTTCGATGGCGGCAGCGCCCCACTGGGCGGGCAGATCGATCGAGGCGTCCGCGCCGGAGGCGTACGCGGTGTGCACCGGCTGTCCGGGGCGATCACCCGGATAGCGCCGCAGCAGCTCCGAATCCACGTCCCGCAAACGGGATTCGATCCCGTTCAATGTCTCCGGTGGCACCCTCACGCACGGGCCTCCTTCTCCTCGATGCCGAAATCGGCGAGCAATCCCACATACCGCTTCGGCAGTGGGGCCGCGAATTCCCCGCGGCCGGACTTACGCAGCTTCATGGTGACCAGCGACTGCACGGTCAGGGTGGCGGCGGCGACGCCGTCGATGACGGGCACGCCGACCTCGTCGGTCAGGTACTCGCACAGGTCCGCCATGCCCGCGCAGCCGAGCACGACCGCGTCGGAGTCGTCGGCGGCCACGGCGTCGCGGCAGGCGTCGGCGATGACCTTGCGCGCCTTGGGGTCCTCGAGTTCGAGCACCGGGATCTCACAGGCGTGCACGTTCGCGCAGAACCGTTCCATCCCATAGCGCTCGGCCAGATCCCAGGCCCGGCCCGCGGTGCGGCCCAGCGTGGTGACCACGCTGAACTTGCGCCCGAGATGGCTGGCGTACTGCATGGCGGCCTCGGCGATGCCGATCACCGGGCCGCGCGCGAGCTCGCGGGCGGCGTCCAGGCCCGGATCGCCGAAGCAGGCGATGATGTAGCCGTCCACGCCCTCGGCCTCGCCGCGCGCGATCTCGGCCAGCAGGCCCGGTACGGCCAGCGCCTCGTCGTAGTGGCTCTCGATGGAGGCCGGGCCCATGGTCGGGTTCACGCCCTCGACGATGGTGCCGGGCGCGGCCACCAGCTTGGCGCTGGCCTCGATCAGGCTGGTCATGGCCGCGGTGGTGTTGGGATTGATGACTCGAATGCGCATGGATCTCACCGGTTCTCGAAGGACGGGACGTGGCGGGAGGCGTCGATCTTCAAAGGTCCGCGCAACGCCAGCACGCGGTAGGCGACCAGGGCCAGGGCGCAGCCGATGAACCAGCTGTATTGGGCGGCGGTGTACATGCCGGGCACGTCGCCGGCGGTCAGCACCGGGATCACCGCGGCGGTCGCGCCGAGCGCGGTGGCCGCGATGGCGGCCGGGTTGTAGCCCTTGCGGTACCAGTAGGTGCCCTGTTCGGACATGGTGAACAGCTCGTCGACGAACACCCGCTGGCGGCGCACCAGGTAGTAGTCGGCGATGAGCACGCCGAACAGCGGTCCGATGAACGCGCCCAGCACCTCGAGGGTGTAGTGGATGACGTCGGGGTTGTTGTACAGGTTCCAGGGGGTGATCAGCACCGACCCGACCGCGGCGATCATGCCGCCGGTGCGCCAGCTGATCTTCTGCGGGTTCACGTTCGAGAAGTCGAAGGCGGGGGAGATGAAGTTCGCGACGATATTGATGCCGATGGTCGCGACGGCGAAGGTCAGCGCGCCCAGCACGATCGCGAAGGTGTTGTCGATGCGCGCCACCGTGGCGACCGGATCGGTGATGAGCTCGCCGTACACCGGAATGGTCAGCGAGGCGGTCACCACGACCAGCAGCGAGAACACCAGGAAGTTGACCGGCAGGCCCAGGAAGTTGCCCTTCTTCACCGCCGCGAAACTGCGTCCGTAGCGGGAGAAGTCACCGAAGTTCAGCATCGGGCCCGAGAAGTACGACACCACCAGCGCGATCGCGCCCAACATGACCGGCACCGCCGACCAGCCGGTGTGAGTGGCCGCCTTGCCCATGTTCAGGTCGATGCCGTGCCAGCCCGCCTTGTAGATCAGGTAGCCGCACAGCACGAACATGACCACGTAGACCGCGGGACCGCAGAAGTCGATGAACTTGCGGATGGATTCCATGCCGCGCCAGAACACCGCGGCCTGCAGCACCCACAGGATCAGGTAGGAGGCCCAGCCCAGCGCGGACAGGCCCAGGAAGCCGTGGTCGGCCTCGACCGCGTAGGGAGCCAGACTCGGAAAGAGCTTGATCAGCACCACATCCAGGGCCGCCGAGGCCAGGAAGGTCTGAATGCCGTACCAGGCCACGGCGATCAGGCCGCGGATGATGGCAGGCACGTTCGCGCCGAGCACGCCGAAGGCGCTGCGACAGATGACCGGATACGGGACGCCGGTGGCCTGGCTGGGCTTGGCGACGAGGTTGCAGAGCCCGTACACGATGGTGATGCCGACGACCAGGGCGACGAGGACCTGCCAGCTGTGCAGCCCGAGCGCGAACAGCGAGCCCGCGGTGACGTACCCGCCGACGCTGTGCACGTCCGACATCCAGAACGCGAAGATGTTGTACGTGCCCCAGGTCTGCTTCTTCAGCGGTGCCAGGTCCTCGTTGACCAGACGGGGGTCGTACTCCGGCGTCAGCGGTATCGGGGCGAGCGAACTCCCGGCCGCCGGCGCAACGGTATCGGGCATTTCGCACATCCCATCGTGTCGTGGTGTCCCGTTGATTGAGACGAGTGTGCGAAGGCTATCCAACAGGCATTGCCCGATTATTGCCTGAACAATATATGTTCCGTAACCCCTGGTTCAGGGCCTATATATCTTCTTCACCTGCTGGTTCGGCGAAAAGTCCGGTGTCCTTCGGGAGATGCGCGAGCACACCGTTCAATCGTGCATGATGCCCCTCGGTCGCCGCCAGCAATGCTTCAGCATCTCGTGCCAGGAAGGCCTGCAACTGCTTGGAGTGATCGGCGTGCAGCACCACGCGGTCCATGGTCGTCACGTGCACCATGGGCTGCACGGGCTCGGTGATGTTCCAGGCGTATTCCAGCATGTGCACCACCCGCGGCATGCCCGAGGGACGCACCAGGGCCAGATGGAAATTGCGGGTCTCGCGGTGATAGGCCACCGCGTTCTCGGTGAGCACCGCCTGCTCGAGCCGCGCGTGGATCTCGCGGGCCAGCTGGTGGTCGGCCTCGGTCGCGTTGTGCACCGCCGCGGCCAGCGCCGCCGACTCCAGGCGCTCGCGCACCACGTACAGCTCGCGCAACTCGTCGGTGGTCAGCAGGGTCACCTGGTACCCGAAGTTGGGCCGATGCTCGACCAGGCCCTCGCCGATCAGCGTCTGCAGCGACTCGCGCACCGGAATCGCGCTCACCTCGAAGGAGCGGGCCAGCTCGCCCAGCGGCAGGCCGGTGCCCGGAGGCAGGTTGCCCTCCAGGATCAGGCGACGCATCTCGCCGAGGATCTCCTGCTGGGAGTAGCCGCGACGGATGTCCAGCGGCGGGTTGAGCTGGGGCAAACGAGGTAGGCGGGGGCGAGAAGGCACGCCCCAACCCTAGACCGTCACCGCAAGCTCGCCGGTGTGGGTCAGATCTCGTCGGCGTCGTAGCCCAGTGCCTTGAGCGAAAGCCGGTGCAGCGTTTCCCGTTCCGCCGGGGACAGGCGGGCGAGCAGCACATCGGTCGCCGCGGCGATCCGCGCGTCGGTCTCGACGCGCACCCGATTCCCGGCGGCGGTGATAGCCAAACGGTATTTCCGACGGTCCTCGGGATCGCGATTGCGGGTGACCAGTCCGGCCTTCTCGAGGCTGTCGATCAGCCGCACCACCTCGCTGCGGTCGATCTCGAGCACATTGGCCATCTCCTGCTGGGACGGTTCGGCGCGCTCGGCGAGATAGGTGAGCACCCAGTGCTCGCGCAGCGGCGTCCCGAGTTCGGCGTGCATCGCCTTGTGCAGCTTGCCCAGGGCGTAGGTCGGGTGGCGCAGCAGTCCGGCGGGGTGGATGTCGCCGGGGGTGGCGGAGGGTTCGTCGGTCACCCGCTGATTCTATCTATTGTTGAGGCGCTCAATGATTGATACTGTCTGCAATTGAGTTGCTCATCAACAATTGAAGGAGGGGTCCGATGACGCAAACGCGTTCGGACACCAGGACATCCATCGCCGCCACCCCCGCCGACCCCGACACGATCCCCGCGTACGTCTGGCGCACCGCCGGCGTGGTGGTGTTCGGCGCGGTCATGGGGATGCTCGACACCTCGCTGGTCAATATCGGGCTGCGCACCATCGGCGCGGACCTCGGCGCGTCGCTGGCCACGATCCAATGGGTCGCCAGCGGATACCTGCTGGCCCTGGGGGTTTCACTCACCGTCTGCGGCTGGCTCGCCCGGCGCGTCGGCGTCACCCGGCTCTGGCTCTGGGCATTGATCGCCTTCACCCTCACCTCGACCGCGTGCGCCTTCGCGCCCGACGCGGGCTGGCTGATCGGGCTGCGCATCCTGCAGGGCCTCGCCGCCGGGCTGATGATCCCCGCCGGGCAGACCATCCTGGGTCAGGCCGCCGGGCCGCAGCGCATGGGCCGGGTCATGGGCGTGGTCGGCATCGCCGTCGTGGGCGCACCCGCCATCGGGCCGACCATCGGCGGGCTCATGCTGGCGCACTGGACCTGGGAGTGGTTGTTCCTCATCAATATTCCGTTCGGCCTGGCCGGCCTGGCGCTGGGCCTGCGCTACCTGCCGGGCAGCAGCCCGACGGCCACGCAGCCGCTGGACGTGCTCGGGCTGGTGCTCGCGGGCGGCGGCGTGTCGGCGGTGGTCTACGGACTGTCCGAGGTCGGCGTGACGGGGTCGGTGACCTCGCTGTCGGTGTGGCTGCCGGTACTGCTCGGCCTGGCCGGGCTGGCCGGATTCCTGGTGCGCGCGCTGCGGAACACGCTGCCGCTGCTGGACATCCGGCTGTTCGGCAACCGCGGCTTCAGCGCGGCCACCACCGCCGGGTTCTTCGCCGGCGGAGCGATGTTCGGCGTGATGGTGTTGCTGCCGTTGTACTTCCAGGAACTGCACGGCACCGGTCTGGTCCGCACCGGTGTGAGCCTGCTCGGCTTCGGGCTGGGCGGGGTCATCATGCTGCCCCTGGGCGGCCGGCTGACCGACCGCTTCGGCGGCGGCAGCGTCGCCGTGCTCGGTAACCTCGCCGTGGCCGCCACCGTGCTGCCGCTGGCCTTCCTGCCGGTCGATGCCAACGGATTCCTCGTCCAATCACTGCTGTTCGCGGCGGGATTGGCGACCGCGGTGGGCGCGATGCCGCTGGTGTCGGCGGCCTACGCCGCGGTCCGGCGCGAGCAGCTGCCCGACGCCACGGCGCTGGTGAACATCATGCAGCGGGTCGGCGGCGCGGTCGGCGTCGCCCTGGTGGCCGTGATCCTCTCCCGCGCAACGGCTTCCGGATGGGCGCCGGTGTCCGGCTACCACCTCGCCTTCGCCGGGCTCGCCGCCCTCTCGGTGGTGGCGGCGGTCGCCTCGACGGTCCTGCGCCGTCAGCAGCGGGTCACCGCCTAGACACGACCGTCAACTGAGCGCGGTCAGGACGACGCCCAGGCGAGGAGTTTGTCCACCGGCCAGGTGTTGATGATCCGGTCGGCGGGCACGCCGTTGTCGAGGGCGCGTTGCGCGCCGTAGCCGAGGAAGTCGAGCTGGCCGGGGGCGTGGGCGTCGGTGTCGATGGCGAAGTGGCAGCCCAATTCGAGGGCCTGTTTCAGCAGCCGCGTCGGCGGGTCGCGGCGTTCGGGGCGGGAGTTGATCTCGACCGCGACCCCGTGATCGCGGCAGGCCGAGAAGACCTGTGCGGCATCGAAACTCGACTCCGGCCGGGTGCCGCGATTGCCTTCGACCAGGCGGCCGGTGCAGTGGCCGAGCACGGTGGCGCGGCCGCCGGACACCGCGCGCACCATGCGGCGGGTCATGGCGGCGGCGTCCATCTTCAGCTTGGAATGGACGCTGGCGACCACGATGTCGAGGCGATCGAGCAGGTCGGGATCCTGATCGAGGCTGCCGTCGTCGAGGATGTCGACTTCGATGCCGGTCAGGATGACCATGGGGGAGAAGCGGTCCCGCAGTTCGTCGATCACGTCGAGCTGCTGCCGCAAGCGGTCCGGGGAGAGGCCGTTGGCGACCGTCAGCCGCGGGGAATGATCGGTCAGCGCGCAGTATTCGTGGCCCAGGGCCCGCGCGGTGGCCATCATCTCCACAATCGACGCCGACCCGTCGGACCAGTTCGAGTGCACGTGCAGGTCGCCCTTGAGCGCGGCCCGCAGCTCGCCGTCGCCGAGATCCTTGGCCGCGGTGCGCAATTGGACCAGGGTGTCCGGCTCGCGACCGGCCCAGGCCTGCGCGATCACCGCCGCAGTCTTCGGCCCGACCCCGGCCAGCGACTGCCAGTCCCCGGTGCGGCCCAGCCGCTCCCGCTGCTCGTCGTCGAGGGCCTCGACGATGTCGGCGGCATTGCGGTAGGCCATCACCCGCCGCGAATCCTCGCGGGCCCGGTCCTTGAAGAACGCGATCATGCGGAGCGCGACGACAGGATCCATGCCTATCAGTGTGCCCGCCGCGCGACCGCCCGGTGTGTACTCGGCGCGCCCGCGCTCACACCGCCCGCAGCGTCCGCCGCAGCAGGACCGCCGATCCGCCCGCCACGATCACGCCGCCGACGATCAGGAATCCCGTGGTCGAATCGCGCAGGGAGCGTTGCTCATCGAATGTCCGCACCACCGCGCGGCCCTTGTTGGTGTCGTGGCACACCTGGCCGCGCTCCATCGTGCGACCGTCGCATTCCACGGGCAGGAACAGCCGGATCACCCCGGCGAGCAACAGGGCCAGCCCCACCGCGATCCCGATGGTGTGGGCGATCTTCATCAGGACTCCGCAAGCGTCGAGGGTGTCGTGGCCAGGCGCATCCAGGTGCCGTGGAGCCACTGCTCATAACCGTCCGGATCCAGGCCGAGGGTGCTGACCATGAGGTTATAGGTGTCGGCCTGGGCGAGCGGGCCGACGATTCCGATGATCCAGTCGACATCGGCCTCGGGATGCAGCAGTCCGTCGGCGCGCATGCGCTGCCACAGCTCGGCGACGTGCTGCTGGGTGGCGGCGCGGGCGGCCTCGGCGATGACCGGTTCGCTGGCCTCGGCGGCGACGACCGAGCTCGCCACCGGAGCCCTGCGCCCGGGCACCGACACCCAGGCCCTGCTCGCCCTCCTCCTGCTGTGCCGCAACTGGCCCTGGCCCCGCACGTCCAGGGCCTCGACCCGCTGCTCGGCCTCGCCGAGGGCGACGCCAACCACGCCGTCGCCACCGCCGGCGCCTGGTCCACGTCGTGGTCGACCCCTATCGCGGCCAGGGATCGTAGGCTCGGACCGTGCCCACGCTGCTGATCGTCCACCACACCCCGTCGCCGTTCATGCAGGAGATGTTCGAGGCGGTGCTGGCGGGCGCGACCGATCCGGAGATCGAGGGCGTCGAGGTGATCCGCCGCCCGGCCCTGGGCGTCACCGCCAGCGATGTGCTCGCCGCCGACGGCTATCTGCTCGGCACCCCGGCCAATCTCGGTTACATGAGCGGAGCGCTCAAGCACGCCTTCGACACCTTCTACTACCCGTGTCTGGATTCGACGAAGGGCCGGCCCTACGGGCTCTACATCCACGGCAATCAGGGCACCGAGGGCGCGGAACGCAGTGTCGAGAGCGCGACCACCGGGCTGGGGTGGGAGAAAGCGGCCGCGCCGGTGATCATTTCGGGCAAGCCGGAGAAGGCTGATATCGAGCGCTGCTGGGAGCTGGGCGCGACCGTCGCGGCCCGATTGATGGAGTGAGTCCGGGGTGCCCCCGAATTCTGGTGTCTGACACATTCGGGGGCGGTGCGGTCATACTCGAGGGGGCGTTCTCCGGGAACGCCCACTGGGAGTGTGGGAAGAGGTGACGGCCGCCGTGGAGGCGCAAGAGTCGGGGACACGCCGTATCGGGCTGGTCGAGGATCATGAATCGGTGGTGCTGGGGTTGTCGGCCATGCTGGCCCCGGAAACCGATCTGGAATTGGTGATCACCGCGGGAACCGTCGCGGAACTGCTGGCCGCCGGGCCGGAACTGGATCTGGTGGTGCTGGATCTGCGGCTCGCCGACGGCTCCTCGCCCGATGACAATGTGCGCGCGCTGCGCGACCGCGGGATCGAGGTACTGGTGTTCACCGGGGCGGACAATCCGTTCCTGGTGCGATCGGCCGCGCGGGCGGGCGTGCTGGGTGTGGTGCGCAAGTCCGAGGACGCGGCGACCGTGGTCGCCGCGGTGCGCCGGGCCGCCCACGGTGAGCAGGTGGTCACCACCGACTGGGCCGCCGCCATCGACGGCGACCCGCAATTGCAGGACGTCGGGTTGAGCCCGCGTCAGCAGCAGGTGCTGCAGCTGTACGCCTCGGGGGAGAAGGCGTCGCGGGTGGCCCGCATGGCCGGGCTGTCCGAGCAGACCGTCAACGACTATCTGGGCCGCATCCGGCAGAAGTACGCCGACGCCGGACGTCCGGCCCCGACCAAGACCGACCTCTACAAGCGGGCCGTCGAGGACGGGTGGCTGCCCGTGCCGGAGCGGAGTCCGCGGGCATGACCGCCACGAGCGCCCTCGACTCGACGGCCGCTCCCCGGTCCATGCCCTCGCTCGCGGCGCTCGCCCGGCGGGTGCGTGCCCGCCTGAAGGCGACCGAGGATCCGGCCACCGCCGCCTACGACCGCATCATGCGGCGGCTCGGCATCTCCATCGGCATCGCCGGCGCCATCATCGGCGGCGGCGAACTGCCGGAGGTCGCCGAACAGGGCCGCTACGCCTCGGTGTGGTGGTCGGTGGCGACGATGGCGCTCGTCTTCGGCTGGTATCCGATCATCGGCGTGGTGTCCGCGGTGGCGGGGACCAAGGCCATCAAGTTCGTGTGTGGTTGCGCCGCGGTCAGTTTCCTCGGCGCGCTCGCCGCCATCCCGCTCGGTTTCGACCCGCACACCGTCGATGCCACCAATATCTGGCCGTACCGGGTGACCGCGCTCGCGGTGAGCGCGGGCGTGCTGGCCTGGTCGGGCCGGACCACGCTGATCTATCTGCTGGCCGCGTCCGCGTCGGCAGCGCTGGCCACCGTGTACACGGTCGGCGAGGTGACGCCGCAGCACATCATCGAGAACTTCCTGCGCTCAGCCGGATTGGCCGCCCTGTTCCTGTGGTGCGGCACCGCCGCCGTCGGGGCCGCCGCCCGCGTCGACCGCGAATCCGCCATCGCCAGCCGCCGCGCCGCCGCCCAGGCCGCCGCGCAGGCGCGCGACCGGGAACGCTCGCGCTTCGCCGCGCTCATCCACGACGCCGTGCTCTCGACGCTGCTGGAGGCCTCGCGGGCCGGCGCCGAATCCGCTGTGGTGCGGCGGCAGGCCGAACGCACCCTCGAACAGCTCGACGAATACCGTGGCGCGGAACGCGATCCGGACCTCCTTGATGCCCGCTCGGCGCTGCTGTTCCTGCGCGCCGCGGTGCAGGAGATCAATCCGAGCATCCGTTTCGCCACCCGCACCTGGTCCGGCTTCGACGACCTGCGCATGCCGGTGCATTCGGCCAGCACCATCGCCGCGGCGCTCACCGAGGCCGTCAAGAACAGCCTCCGCCACGCGGCCGTCCCGGGCCGCGAGGTGCGGCGCGCGGTGACAGCCACCGTCAGCGCGGGCAGCATCCGAATCGTGTTCAGCGACAATGGGGCCGGATTCGACCTGGCCGCGGTCTCCGCCGATCGGCTCGGCATCTCCATGAGCATCCTGGGCCGCATGCGCCAGCTGGCGGGCGGCTCGGCGTTCGTGGAATCCTCGCCCGGCGAGGGCACCACCGTGACATTGGTGTGGGGTGGCGATGGCTCCCGCTGACGGCATCGACCTGGATCCCCGTTTCGGGCTGCGCGACCTGCTCGGCCTGCGGGGTAGCACCGCGTGGTGGTTCCTGCTCATCCTGGAAGCCGTCATCGCGCTGTACATGGCCCGCAATTTCGGGCAGGCCCCGCTGTGGGCGGCGCTGGCCGCGCTGGTCCTGATGCTCAGTGCGGGCGCGCTGGTCACCGCGATCCCGGTCGACCCGCTGCCGATTCCGGTCGCCCTGTACGGGGCCGCCGCGCCGCCGATCGCGACCGCGCTGACCGTCATGACCCCGGTGCGGGATCTGCCGCACGAGTCGGTGTGGTCGGCGTTCGCCTCGTCCTACGTACTCGGAGTCCTGGTGCTG
The DNA here is from genome assembly GCF_042732555.1 of Nocardia sp. NPDC059764. Classification (NCBI taxonomy): domain Bacteria; kingdom Bacillati; phylum Actinomycetota; class Actinomycetes; order Mycobacteriales; family Nocardiaceae; genus Nocardia; species Nocardia sp. NPDC059764. The sequence goes on along the minus strand of NZ_JBHWHH010000133.1, from coordinate 7,408 downwards.
CGCGGCCGGATTCGCACCGCGTGGGCGGGCGTCATCGCCGTGGCCGCGGTCCTGGTCACCCTCGGCTTGGGCAGTTCGCACCTGGATCCCGGCACCCTGATCGGTTCCATGGTCCCGGTCGGCACCATCACCGCGATCTCGGTCTTCACCGCCGTCATGCGCCCGATGCAGCGCTCCCTGCGCATCCTGCGCGAGGACGCCCTCATGCGCGCCACCGCCGAGGCCACCATGGCCGCCGCCGACAGCGAACGCACCCGCCAACTGGCCCGCCTGGACCGCGTGGCCCGCCCGATCCTCGAGCGCATCGCCGACGGCGCCCAACTCACCGCCGCCGAACGCGAGGAATGCCGCCTGCTCGAAGCCGAACTCCGCGACGGTCTCCGCGCCCCCCAACTGGTCACCGACGAACTCAGCGGCGCCGCCCGCGGCGCCCGCGGCCGCGGCGTCGAAGTGATCCTCCTCGACGACGGCGGTTTCGCCGGAGTCCCCGAATGGGTCCGCCGCCGTGTGATCGACGCCGCCACCAAGGAATTGGACGCGACCAACGCTGGCCGAGTAACCATCCGAGTCCTCCCCCTGGGCCGCCCGGTCCTGGCCACCGTCCTCGCCACCGCGCCAACCCAGGACCGCCGCACCGAAATCGACCAGGACGGCCGGGTCACCACCATGACCGACTAGTCCGTCCCGCGCCGCCGACTGTCGACATTCCCGGTCAAGGTCGCCAGCAGCCCCGGCAGCTCCGCCACGGTCCGCTCCGACAACCCGGCCACCGTCTCCTCGGCCAGATCCCGCCACACCCGCTTCACCTCCTCCGCCAGCTGCCGCCCACTCTCGGTGAGTTCGACGACACTGGCCCGCTTGTCATTCGGCGCCGGCGCTCGCCGAATATGGCCGGACGCTTCGAGCTTCTTCGTCATCAACGTGACACTCGGCGGCTCACACCCGAGTGCCCCACTCAACTGCGCCTGAATCATCGGCCCACTCCGAGCGAGCTCCAGCAGCAACGCCTCCTGCCCGGTATGCAGCCCGAGTGGAGCCAACAGTGTTGCGGCCCTTGCCCGGTGGCGCAGGGTCAGCAGGCGAATGGCCTGGTTGATGGCATCGGCTTGCTCGAAGTCCACGGGTCTCCTTGACGGGATAGTTATCCGCATAACATTATGCGAATAACTAATCCTAGCAATCCTGGAGTCGCCATGCTCGTGAAGGTCGCTGTCATCTACTACAGCGCGACAGGAACCGTGCACGCCCTCGCGAAGGCCGTCGCCGCGGGAGCCGCGGCGAGTGGCGCCGAGGTGCGACTGCGCCGCGTCGCCGAACTCGCCCCCGACAGCGCGATCGATCAGAACCCGCTGTGGCGCAAGCACGCCGACGCGGCGCGATCGGTTCCGGAGGCCTCACTCGAGGATCTGGCGTGGGCGGACGCGCTCGCGTTCGGGACGCCGACGCGGTTCGGCGCACCGGCCGCGCAGCTCAAGCAGTTCATCGACCAGACCGGCGGCTTGTGGCGCGAGGGCGCGCTGGCCGACAAACCGGTCACGGCCTTCACCTCGGCGTTCAACCGGCACGGCGGTAGTGAGGCGACGATTCTGTCCCTGGCCAACGTGTTCTATCACTGGGGTGCGCTCATCGTGCCGCCCGGATTCACCGATCCGGCTGTCTCGGCGGCGGGCGGAAATCCGTACGGCACTTCGTATGTCACCGGCCCGGACGGCGGCGGTCCGGACGAGGCCGCGCTGGCGGCCGCCGCCTATCAGGGGGTGCGATTGGCCCGGATCGCCGCTCGGCTGCACACCGGTGTCCTGGTGGGTCGGGAATGAACGCCATCGCGGGCACAAGTGCCGAGACTTCGAGGGGTGGAACGCATTCCGGGTGGGTGCGGCTAATCCTGGCGCTGGTCTGCGCGTGTCAGTTCATGGTCATCCTGGACTCGTCCATCGTGAATGTCGCGCTGCCCTCGGTGCAGCGGGATCTCGGATTCAGTGCCACGGGCGTGGCCTGGGTGGTCAACGGCTATCTGCTCGCCTTCGCCGGGTTCATGCTGCTGGGCGGTCGTGCGGCGGACCTGTTCGGGCAGCGGCGGATGCTGATCATCGGGCTGGCGGTGTTCTCCGCGGCGAGTCTGATCGGCGGTCTCGCGACCACCTCGGAGCTGCTGGTGGCGGCTCGGTTCGCGCAGGGAGTCGGTGCCGCGCTGCTGGCGCCCGCGACGCTGGCGGTGATCAATACCGAATTCAGCGAGACCCGTGCGCGGGCACGGGCATTCGGGGCGTGGTCGGCGGCGGGCGGGATCGGTGGAATGGCCGGTGCGCTGGCGGGCGGGGCCATCACCACCGGGCTGTCGTGGCGGTGGGTGTTCCTTATCAATGTGCCGATCGGTGCGGCCCTGGCCGGACTGGCCCTGCTGTCGCTGGGCGGGGGACGCCGTGCGGACCGCGAATCACTGGACCTCGTCGGCGCGGTCACCGGGACCGCCGCGCTCGCCGCCCTGATCTTCGGCGTCATGAGCAGTGGTGATCACGGCTGGCTGTCGGGTCGGGTCGCCGGTCCGATCGGCCTGGGCGTGCTGTCGCTGATCGTCTTCGTCACGGTGGAGGCGCGGTTCGCCGCCCGGCCGCTGGTGCCGCTGCGATTGTTCCGGGTTCGGCCGGTGGCCGTCGGCAACACCTTGCTGCTGTTGTTCGGCGCGATCAGCATCGCCATGTGGTATTTCACCTCGCTGCTCCTCCAGAACGTGCTGGGCTACAGCGCCTTACGGACCGGGCTCGGGCAGACTCCCGCCGCGGTGACGTTCCTGGTGTTCGCGCGAGTGTCCGCCACCCTGCTCCCGCGAACCGGCGCTCGCCCGCAGATCCTGGCCGGAAGCGCTTGCCTCCTCGCCGGATTCGCCTGGCTGACCCGGGTCGGCGCCGACAGCGGCTATCTGCTCGGCGTCCTCGGCCCGACACTGCTCATCGCCGTCGGCATCGGCCTGACGTTCCCGACTCTGATGGCCGTGGCCACCTCGGACGCGCCGGACGGTGATGCGGGGATCGTCGGCGGTCTGGCGGGCACCGCCAATCAGGTCGGCGGGTCGGTCGGTTTGGCGGTCTTCGCGACGATCGCGGGCTCGGTCGCGGCGTACGACCGGGTGTTCGTCGTAGCAGCTGGAATCGCGGTGGTGATCGCGCTGATTGCCGCCGCACTCATGAAAGCAACTGAATCGGAAAGGGTTTCCTGAATGTCCTCGAGAGCCTCCGTCATCGGAGTACTGATCTCAACCGTCGGCTCGACCCTGTTGCTCGAGGGCTGCAACGACACGACAGTCATCGACCGGCCGTCGCCGAGCGTCACCGTCACCACGGAGAACGCGACCGTCAGCGCGGCGACTCCGAGTGTCGCGGCCCCGGTCAACCCCGATGTCGATACCGCCTCGAAGGCTCCGACCCCGATTCCGGAGCCGACCTCACCGGCCCTCTGGAACCCGTGCGGCCTGTCGGACTCCGCGATCTCGGCCGCGGGCCTGAACGCCGCCTCCAAGACCGAGCTCGACAACCTGGGCGTGCCCGACTCGCGAAGCTGCCGGTGGCAGGACAACGCGCGAACGGTGGAGCTGATCATCGTGTCGAGCCACGACACGCTGGCGGTCCTCCAGGCCGACGGTAAATACGTGCAGTTCACCCCGGTGACGCTGGGTGGCAGACAGGCCGTCGAGTACCGCGCGGCCCAGGACACCCATCATCTGGGCTGTTATGTCACCACCTTCACCGGCGACGGCAGCGTCGCCTTCGTCGCCAAGACCCTGCGGGTGCAGCAGGACGGCTTCGACTCGTGCGCCGATGCGCGCACGTTCGGCACGGCGTTGGCGAGCCAGTTGCCCTGACGGGATCAGGACTCGTCCCAGCGGCCGCCCTTGCGCATCTGATCGCGTAGAGCGGACTGGACGGTGGAGGACAGCCAGGAGTTGAGGGATACGCCGCTCTGGGCGGCGGCTTCCTCGGCGCGGGATTTGAGCTGTTCGACCAGGCGGAGGGTGACGCGGCTGATGTCGCCGGTGACCTCCTCGAAGGTGGGGTGCTCGTCGGTGGCTGCGGTCTTACGCACATCGACGTGGGCGTCGGTACCGTCGACGGAGACGTGGACGGTCCGGTCGGGGAGGGTGGCGCTCACCTCGGCGGCCAGCTCCGAGAGAGCGGACAGCAGGATCAGGCGGGCGGAGTTCTCGGTGGCGGCGGCCAGGGCGGCGGCGGTGGCCTGGGTCTTCTCGTCGCCGAGGGCCGCGGCGGCGATGAGGTTCTCGCGGAGTTGGGCGGTGTACTTGTTCAGATCCATGACACCAGTGTGACGTCATTGATGGCGTCATTCAAGGAAACTTCTGACGCCAGAAGCGGGCGTTCGAGTCGAATCGCCAACCTGCCGGGCACGGTTCGGGTATAACGATGCAAAACCCGTTCCAGCGACGCTGTAGCCTTCTGACTATGACGAACGGTGAATCGACGCGAACCGAGCTGCGCGCGTCCGGCACAGTAGGTGTCGCGATGGTGACCCCCTTTACCGCCGAAGGCAAGCTCGACGTCGATGCCGGTGTCGCGCTGGCCGCCCGTCTGATCGACGGCGGCGTCGATCTGCTCGCGATCTCCGGAACCACCGGCGAGTCGCCCACCACCACCGAGTCCGAGAAGTTCGATCTGCTGCACGCCGTCGTGGACGCCGTCGGTGATCGCGCCACCGTCATCGCGGGCGCCGGCACCTACGACACCGCGCACAGCATCGAGCTCGCCCGCAACGCCCAGCGTGCGGGCGCTCACGGTTTGCTGGTCGTCACCCCGTACTACTCGCGTCCCAGCCAGGACGGGCTGTTCGCGCACTTCTCCGCCGTCGCGGACGCGACCGATCTGCCGGTCACCCTCTACGACATTCCGCCGCGCTCGGTGGTCCCCATCGCGACCGACACCATTCGCCGTCTCGCCGAGCACCCGAACATCGTCGCCGTCAAGGACGCCAAGGGCGATCTGGGCGCGGGCGCGGAGCTGATCGCCGAGACCGGGCTGGCCTTCTACTCCGGCGACGACGTGCTCAACCTGCCGTGGCTCTCGATCGGCGCGACCGGATTCATCAGTGTCATAGGTCATCTCGTGCCGGACCGTCTGCGCGCCCTGATCGACGCCTACCAGGCCGGGGACATCGTCCGGGCCCGCGAGATCAATGTCAGCATGGCCCCGCTGAACCGCGCTATGTCGCGCCTGGGCGGTGTCGCCATGACGAAGGGCGCGCTGCGCCTGCTCGGAATCGAGACCGGAGAACCACGCTTGCCACAACTCATGCCGAACGGCGATCAGCTCGACGAGCTCGCCGTGGACCTGCGTGCCGCGGGGGTGATTGCGTGACCAGCCCCGCTCGCCGCCCCCGTCGTAGTGCCAGCCGCGCCGCCGGCGCCCCGGCGCCCGCTCCCGCGCAGCCCGCTGCCGCCGAGCAGCCCGCTGCTGCGCCCGAAACCGTGAGTTCGGCTGCCGCGCAGCCGGAACCGGCGCAGGCCGCCCCGGCTCGCGCGGAAGCCGAGCCCGCCCGCGAGCGCCCGGCCCGCGGCCGCTCCTCGGACCGCGGCAAGGCCGCCCAGTCCAGACCGGCCGACGAGGCCCCCCGTTCCCGGCAGGACGAATCCCGTTCGCGTCAGGACGATTCCCGCAACCGTGGCGACCGCAGCCGCCGCGGCGGCGGTGGCCGTTCCCGGCAGGGCGGCCGCGATCAGGCTCCGGCCCCGCGCGATCCGCACGCCATGGGCACCCCGCCGAAGGCCCCCAAGGGCGGCCTGCGGGTGTTCGCGCTCGGCGGTATCGGCGAGATCGGCCGCAACATGACCGTTTTCGAGTACGACGGCAAGCTGCTGATCGTCGACTGCGGTGTGTTGTTCCCCGAGGACCAGCAGCCCGGCGTCGACCTGATCCTGCCCGACTTCGGTCCCATCGAGGACCGCATGGACGACATCGCCGCGGTGATCCTGACCCACGGTCACGAGGACCACATCGGCGCGGTGCCGTTCCTGCTGCGCCTGCGCCGCGACATCCCGGTGATCGGCGCCAAGTTCACCCTCGCGCTGGTGGCGGCCAAGTGCCGTGAACATCGCTTGCAGCCCAACCTGATCGAGGTCACCGAGGGCGAGCGCACCCAGCACGGCGCGTTCGACTGCGAGTACTTCGCGGTCAACCACTCGATCCCGGACGCCATCGCGGTCGCGATCCGCACCCCCGCGGGCATCGCGCTGCACACCGGCGACATCAAGCTGGATCAGCTGCCGCTCGACGGCCGCCTCACCGACCTGGCCGGTTTCTCCCGCCTGGGTGACGAGGGCGTGGACCTGTTCCTGGTCGACTCCACCAATGCCGAGGTGCCGGGCTTCGTGACGCCCGAGCGCGAGATCGGCCCGGTGCTCGACAGCGTGATCGGCAAGGCCAAGGGTCGGGTCATCGTGGCCTCCTTCGCCTCTCACGTGCACCGCATCCAGCAGGTGGTGGACGTGGCGCAGCGCTATGACCGCCGGGTCTGCTTCGTGGGCCGGTCCATGGTCCGCAATATGCAGATCGCGCAGGATTTGGGCTACCTGGAGATCCCGGACAACCTGGTGGTGGATCTGGATCAGGCCGCCAACCTGCCGGTGCACAAGCTGGTGCTGATCTCGACCGGTTCGCAGGGTGAGCCGCTGTCGGCGCTGTCGCGTATGGCGCGTGGCGACCACCGCCAGATCAACATCCGCCCCGACGATCTGGTGGTGCTGGCCTCCTCGCTGATCCCGGGTAACGAGAACGCGGTGTTCACGGTGGTGAACGGCCTGGCCCGGCTGGGCGCGACGGTCGTCACCCAGCAGAACGCGAAAGTCCATGTCTCCGGCCATGCTTCGGCGGGCGAGCTGCTGTACCTGTACAACGCGGTCCGTCCGACCAATGCCATGCCCGTGCACGGCGAGTGGCGGCATCTGCGCGCCAACGGCGCTCTCGCGGTGGCGACCGGCGTCCCCGAGGAGCGGGTCATCCTGGCCGAGAACGGCGTGGTGGTCGACCTGGTCGACGGCATCGCCACGATCTCCGGCCGCGTCCCGGTCGGCCAGGTCTACGTCGACGGCCTCTCGGTCGGCGATGTCGGCGAGTCGACACTCTCGGACCGCCTGGTCCTGGGTGAGGGTGGCTTCATCTCCATCAATGTCGCCGTCGACTCCGCCACCGGCAAGGCCGTCAGCACCCCCGAGGTCAGCGGTCGCGGCTTCTCCGACGACCCCGAGGCCCTCTCCGGCGCCCAGGAACTCGTCGAGAGCGAATTGCACCGCCTGGCCGTCGAGGGCGTCACCGACACCCACCGCACCCGGGACCACCGCACCCGGGGACGCGTCCGAGGCCGCAGCGCCCAAGACCGCAGCGCCCAAGACCGCAGCGCCCAAGGA